>JACXUX010000083.1 GCA_014763725.1 Rhodobacterales bacterium | reverse complement strand
GGCCGGGCGGGCTGCCCGCGCCCACGGGCCGGTTCGACGTGACGATGACCGGGGTGCAGGGCCTGCTGGCCGGGCTGCAGGCGACCGGGCTGCTGCCGCCCGACCATGCCGCCTTTGCCCTGCTGGGGCTGGGCATGTTCGCCCGCCCGGGCGAGGCGCCCGACAGCCTGAGCGCCACGGTGGAATTCCGCGACGGCCAGATGCTGCTGAACAGCCCGTGACCGGCCGGCCGGGGCCTCGGCCGCCTTGCGCGCCCGGGCGGGGCAAACTACGTCGGGGTTGGGGCAAGAGGGGGCCGGAATGCACGCACCGCTGGACACGCTGACCGAGGCACTGCTGACCGCCGCCCGCCGTGCGGGGGCCGATGCCGCCGATGCCATGGCGGTGGCGGGCACCGCGCTGTCGATCGACATCCGCCAGGGCCGGCTGGAACAGGCCGAACGGTCCGAGGGGGTCGAGATCGGGCTGCGCGTTCTGCTGGGCCGCCGGCAGGCCTGCGTCTCGGCCTCGGACACCGCGGCGGCAACGATCGCGGCGCTGGCCGAACGCGCCGTGGCCATGGCGCGCGAGGCGCCCGAAGACCCCTTTGCAGGCCTGGCCGACCCCGGCCAGATCGCCCGCAGCTGGAACGTCGAGGCGCTGGAACTGGTCGATCCCGCGGCCGAGCCCGAGGCGGCGATGCTGGAATCCGACGCCCGCGCGGCCGAGGCCGCAGCACTGGCCCGCAGCGGCATCACCCAGGTCGAGGCCTCGGCCAGCTATTCGCGCCGCGCCGTCCATATCGCCGCGACCAACGGCTTTGCCGGGGGTTACGCGCGCAGCTCGCGCAGCGTGTCGGCCGTGGCCTTTACCGGCGAAGGCACGGCGATGGAACGCGACTGGGCGGGCGAACAGCGCATCTTCCAGGCCGACCTGCCCGACCCGGCCACGGTGGGCGCGCTGGCGGCCGACCGCGCCCTGGCCCGGCCCGGCGCGCGCAAGCCGCGCACCGGCCCCTGCCCCGTGCTGTATGACGAACGGGTGGCGGCGGGGCTGATCGGGCATCTGCTGTCGGCGGTGAACGGCCAGGCGGTGGCGCGCGGGGCCAGCTGGCTGCGGGACGCGCTGGGCCAGCAGGTGCTGCCGCGCGGCCTGTCGGTGATCGAGGACCCGCTGCGCCCCCGCGCGGCCCAGTCGCGCCCCTTCGATGCCGAGGGGCTGGCCACCGCCCGGCGCCTGGTGATCGACGACGGCATCCTGACCGGCTGGACGCTGGACCTGGCCACCGCGCGCAAGCTGGGCCTGGCGAGCACCGCGAATGCCAGCCGCGGCACCTCGGCCCCGCCTTCGCCCGGCACGTCGAACATCGACCTGACGCAGGGCACGGCCAGCCGCGACGACCTGATCCGCGACATGGGCACGGGCCTTCTGGTCACGGCGCTGCTGGGCAGTTCCATCAACGCCACCACGGGGGATTATTCGCGTGGCGCCTCGGGCTTCTGGGTGGAAAACGGCCAGATCGCCTATCCGGTGAACGAGGTGACGATCGCCGGCAACCTGCGCCAGATGCTGCGCACGATCGTGCCGGCCGACGACGCCCGGCCCCATCTGTCGACCCGCGTGCCTAGCCTGCTGGTCGAGGGGCTGACCCTTGCCGGCGCATGACCTGGCGCTGCTGACCGAGGCCGCGCGCGAGGCCGGCGCCATCGCCCTGCGCTACTGGCGCGGGGCGTTCCGCGCCTGGGACAAGGGCGGCACCCACGGCCCGGTGACCGAGGCCGACCTGGAGGTCGACCGCCATCTGAACGCCCGGCTGCGCACGGCGCGGCCCGATTACGGCTGGCTGTCCGAGGAAACCGTCGACACGCCCGACCGTCTGGCGGCCGACCGCTGCTTTGTCGCCGATCCGATCGACGGCACCCGCGCCTTCATGGCGGGCGAGGATACGTTCGCCATCTCGCTGGCGGTGGTGGACCGCGGCCAGCCGGTGGCGGCGGCGGTCTATCTGCCGGCGCTGGACCGCCTGTATACCGCCAGCGCGACCGATGCCGCGCGCTGCGACGGCCGGCCGCTGGCCGTCAGCGGCACCCAGCGGCTGGATCAGGCGAGGATGCTGCTGACCCACCCCACGCTGGCCCCCGAACACTGGCCCGGCGGCGTGCCCGAGGTGAAGCGGTCCTTCCGCGCTTCGCTGGCCTATCGGCTGTGCCTGGTGGCCGAGGGGCGGCATGACGGCATGGTCACCCTGCGCCCGGCCTGGGAATGGGACATCGCCGCGGGCGCGCTGATCGCCGCCCGTGCGGGTGCCACGGTGACCGACCGGCAGGGCGCCAAGCTGGCCTTCAACCGCGCCCCGCCCCAGGCCGATGGCGTGCTGGCTGCCCCGCCCGCGCTGCACGGCGCGCTGATGGCGCGGCTGCGGCCGCAGCCCGCGGGCTGACGGCGCCCCCGCGCGGCGGGGTCAGATCATGCGGATCACGTCCTTGCCCACGGTCAGCACATAGCCGCGCCGCGCGATCGTCTTGACCAGCAGTTCGCTGACCAGCTGGTTGCCCAGGGCATCGCGCAGCCGCTTGATGCGGGTGGCGCCCGCGGCCTCGTCACAATCCGCGGGGTTGCGGCCGGAAATCATCGCCTCGATCTGGGCGCCCGACAACACCTCGTCGTCCATCCGCGCCTCGGCCAGCACGCTAAGCGTTTCCAGCGCGGCCTCGGTCAGGCTGAATTCCATTTCGTTGATGTAGACCGCGCGCGATTCGCGGCTGATCATCAGGCTGGCCACCTGGATGCCCGCGCGCTGCACCGCGCTCAGCCGCCGGTTCAGCGCCACGATCATCACCAGAAACACCAGCGCCGCCAGCAGCAGCGCGGTCGAAAACACCAGCAGCACGAAGATCACCACCCGATAGCTGGCCAGCACGTCGGAAAAGGCGGTGCCCGACTGGGCCAGGATTTCCAGAAGCTTGACCTCGGCCGCCGACCGCAGGTCGTCATTCTCGACGAAGATGCGTTCCACCCGCGCGTTGAAGGCATTGGCATCGGGCAGCGTCAGGAACAGGCCGACCGCCGCCGCCAGCAGGATCGCGACGATGGCCACGATCCCCACCACGACGACGCGGTTGCCCGCGCGCAGCGCCTCAGTAGCGGAGGAAGTTGGCTCCGGCACTTTCTTTCCTCTCCTCCAGCCCCTTGGGGCCAAAGACCGACACGACGTTCAACAGCGTCCAGCCCGCCGCGGCCAGGCGGGGCTCCAGCTCGCGCGCGGCGGCGCGGCGGGAACAGGCGCTGTCCGACACCTGCGCCACGCCGTAATGCAGGCGCAAGGGCTTTCCCTCGCGCTTGGCCTTGTAGTCGGCATAGCAGGCGGCCGAGGCGGGTGCGCCCAGCGCCAGCACCAGCGCCAGGGCTGCAGTCAGGCTGCGCAGGATCATCGGAACCTCCCTTCCGGGGCCAGGATGGTCGCAATCTGCGCGGCGCGGGCGGGTTATTCAATGTCGGCGCAGGGTTCGGGGCGATGTTATCGCCTAGCAGGGGGCCGATATTGCCTTGCCCCGTGGCGGGGCGCAGGGCTGGGCCACCGCAAGGCGCCCCGACCGAGGCGCCAGACCCCCGAGCAGAGAAAGAACCCCGCCATGCCCCTGACCGACCTTGCCCGCCATGCCCGCGCCGGACTGATCGCCGCCATCTGCGCGGCCGAGCTGATGGCCCCCCTGCCCGCGCAGGCCGATGTGTTCGAATCCGACGACCTGCTGGCGCTGTTCGGCACCGTGGCCGTCGCCGCGCTGATCGCCGACGCGATCGAGGACGACCAAAAGAAGAAGCAGGACGCCCCCGCCCCGGCCTACGGCTATGGCTACGGCTACGGCAACCCGGTGGGCTGGCACGACGACCGCGACGACGACCGCCGCAAGGGCCGGCGCCTGCCGTCGGAATGCGCGGTCAGCTATGGCGGCGCGGCCGGGCGCGGCACGGTCTATCTGGGCGACTGCCTGCGCGAGGCAGGCTATGACCGCCACCTGCCGCGCAGCTGCGCCGCCACGCTGCGCACGCGGTCCGGCCAGACGCGCATCTACGATGCCGAATGCCTGCGCGAGGCGGGCTTCCGCACCGGCCGCTACGGCCATTAGGGCTCTGCGGCCGCCACGCCCCCGGCGGCGGCAGGGGGGGCGGGGGGATCGGGCAGCCCCCGCCCCTTTTCTTTCGCCGCGTCCCCGGCTAGGCCGGGGGCATGGCCCAAGCCCCGGACGATACCCTGGAAACCGCCGCCCGCGCGCAGGGCGCCCTGCGCATCGCCGGGGTGGATGAGGTGGGCCGCGGCCCGCTGGCGGGGCCGGTGACGGCGGCGGCGGTGATCCTGGATCCGGCGAACATCCCCGCAGGCCTGGCCGACAGCAAGACGCTGACCGCGGCGCGCCGACAGGCGCTGGCCGCGGCGCTGCGCCATGTGGCGCAGGTCAGCGTCGCCCATGCCAGCGTGCAGGAAATCGACGACCTGAACATCCTGGGCGCCACGCATCTGGCCATGCGCCGCGCCGTGGCGGGCCTGCCGCAGCCGCCCGACCATCTGCTGATCGACGGCAACCGCCTGCCGCGCGACCTGCCCTGCCCGGCGCAGGCGGTGGTGCGGGGCGATGCGCGCTGCCTGTCGATCGCCGCGGCCTCGATCCTGGCCAAGGTGGAACGCGACGCGCTGATGGTGGCGCTGGCGCAACAGCACCCCGGCTACGGCTGGGACCGCAACGCGGGCTATCCCACGGCCGAACATCTGGCTGCGCTGCAACGGCTGGGGGTCACACCCGCACATAGGCGGTCATTCGCGCCGGTGCACAACATCTTGTATCAAGACCAATCCGCAAGCCGTTGATTCAAAAAAGAATTTGACGGCGAATCGGGTTGCGCCCATGCTTTGCCCAACCAAATCGGCGGACAACAGCCGGGGCAGAGGCAGAGACATGACCAAAACCACCACCCGGGAGGCGCCCGCGCTTCCCATCGACCAGATTCTGTCCGGCGATTGCGTCGAGGCGATGCGGGCGCTGCCTGCGGCCTCGGTCGATCTGGTGTTCGCCGATCCGCCCTACAACCTGCAGCTCAAGGGCGAATTGCACCGCCCCGACAACAGCCGCGTCGATGCGGTCGACGATCACTGGGACCAGTTTTCCAGCTTTGCCGAATACGACCGGTTCACCCGCGCCTGGCTGGCCGAGGCGCGCCGCGTGCTGAAGCCCAATGGCGCGATCTGGGTCATCGGCAGCTATCACAACATCTTCCGCGTGGGTGCGGCGATGCAGGATGCGGGCTACTGGCTGCTGAACGACGTGGTCTGGCGCAAGTCGAACCCGATGCCCAATTTCCGCGGCAAGCGGCTGACCAATGCGCACGAAACGCTGATCTGGGCCAGCCGCGACGAGGGTGCGAAATACACCTTCAACTACGAGGCGCTGAAGGCCCTGAACGACGGTGTGCAGATGCGGTCGGACTGGGTGCTGCCGTTGTGCACCGGTCACGAACGGCTGAAGGACGCCCAGGGCGACAAGGCCCATCCCACGCAAAAGCCCGAGGCGCTGCTGCACCGGGTGCTGGTGGCCACCACCAACCCGGTCGATGTGGTGCTGGACCCGTTCTTCGGCACCGGCACCACGGGGGCGGTGGCGCGGATGCTGGGCCGCCGCTTCATCGGGATCGAGCGTGAGGAGGCCTATCGCCAACTCGCCGCCGAACGCATCGCGCGGGTGCGGCCCTGGGATCCGTCCGCCGTGGCGGTGACCGGGTCGAAACGGGCCGAGCCGCGCGTGCCCTTTGGCCAGGTGGTCGAACGCGGCATGCTGCGCCCGGGCGAGGTGCTGGTGTCGCCGCGCGGCGCCACGGCCCGGGTGCGGGCCGATGGCACGCTGGCCGCGGCCGATTGCACCGGGTCGATCCACCAGGTCGGCGCCCACATCGAGGGCGCGCCGTCCTGCAACGGCTGGACCTACTGGCATTTCCGCCGCGACGGCCAGACCATCCCGATCGACGTGTTCCGTCAGCAGATCCGGGCCGAGATGCTGGCCGACGGCGGCCGCGCCCACTGACGCCGCCCCGCCCCTGCTTGCCGCAGCGCCGGGTCCGCCACCCGGCGCCACCTCCCCGCCGCGCCTGCGGCGGGGCCTTTCGCGTTCAGGGAAAGCCCGCGGCCAGACGCATCTCGCCCGTCACCTTGCCGCGCCAGTTGGTCAGCGGGGCGCCCAGCCGGCGTTGCGCGGCGGGATGGGCGGGGTCCAGCACGCCCAGCCGCGCCAGCAGGGCGACGACCGCCGCCTCGGACGCGCGGGTGCCGCCATCGGCGATCTTCAGCGCCAGGCCCAGCCGCTGGCGCGGCAGGATGGCCACGAACACCGCCTCGGCCCCGGTCTTGATCGCGGCGGCCCCATCCATGGCGCGCATCAGCTCGGTGCAGGCGCGGGTTTCGCCGGCCACCATCTCGGGGTGGGCCATCATCGCCCGGGTCAGCGCGGCCATCGCCCGGTCGCGCGCATCGCCCGTCCCGGTCGCCGCCGCAAACCCCGCCATGGCGCGGGCCAGACCGGCCAGCGAGGTGGCAAAGTTCGGCGCCGAACAGCCGTCGATGCCGTAACCGGACGAGGGTTCGCCCGTCACCTCCTCGAACGCCTGACGCACGGCGCGCTGCACCGGGTGGTCGGGTTCGACATAATCGGGATCGCCGCCCAGATGCCGGTTCAGCATCAGGAACCCCGCATGCTTGCCCGAACAGTTGTTGTGCAGCTGGCATGGCGGTTCATGCGCACAGATCAGCCGGTCGCGTTCCTCGCGGTCATAGGGTTCGTGCGTGCCGCAGCGCAGGTCGGCCTCGGTCAGGCCCATGTCGGCCAGCCAGCGGCCCACCGCCCCCACATGCAGCGCCGCGCCCTGGTGGCTGGCGCAGGTCAGCGCCAGCTGCCGCGGGGTCAGCCCCGCGCCCGCGCCGGTTTCCAGCAGCGGCAGCGCCTGGATCATCTTGCACGACGACCGGGGATAGATGATCTCGGCCGGGTTGCCCCAGCCCTCGACGATGCGGCCCTGCGGATCGCAGATCACGGCATGGCCCAGATGGCGGCTTTCCATCCGCCCGCTGCGCCACAGTTCGACCATCGGCACCGGTGCCGTCACTGCCAACCCCCCGTCACAGATGCGCGAAATCCCGCCCATGGGGCTTTCCACCCGGGCCCGTTCTGCGATACTCGACAGGTATCGAGTTGAACCGGCCCGCGCCACAGGAAAAGCTGGCAACAGAAGCGGCGCAAGGCCGCCGGGTCGCAGGCAAGGCTGCTGGAGGCTGAACGACATGATGCAGGGGCTGAAGCGGGCGCTGGCCGGCGCGGCGATGGGGGCCACGGTCCTGGCGATGACGGCGGGCGCCGCACTGGCGCAGGAATCCACCAACCGCGTGGCCACCGCCACCGACTGGAGCGTGTTCACCGAGGAAAACCCCAAGGAATGCTGGGGCGTGTCGAAACCCAAGGAAACGCTGAACACCCGCGACGGGCGGCCCGTGTCGGTCCGGCGCGGCGACATCCTGCTGTTCGTCACCTTCCGACCGGGCACGGGTGCGGCGGGCGAGATCAGCTTCACGGGCGGCTATCCCTTTGCCACGGGGTCGACCGTCGACCTGAAGATCGGCGACGACAGTTTCAAACTGTTCGTCGACGGCGAATGGGCCTGGCCGCAATCCCGGGACGACGAAGCGCGGATGCTGGCCGCGATGAAGCGCGGATCCTCGGCCGTGCTGACGGCGCGGTCGGCGCGCGGCACGCAGACGCAGGACACCTTCTCGCTGCTGGGCTTCACCGCCGCGATGACCGAGGCCGAGAACCGCTGCAAGTGACGGCCCGCCCGCGCGGAAATTCCGTCGCGGGCGGTTTCGTTCCGGCACGGGATCGCCTATATCGCTGGGCTTGACCGCCCGAGGCACGCCGCCATGACCGACGCCACCGCCCCCATCACCCAGGACGTCCTGACCCTGCCGCGCAAGCTGCCCGAGGGCGGCCGGATCAACCTGGTGGGCCTGACGCGCGATCAGCTGCGCGAGGCGCTGATCGCCGCGGGCACGCCCGAACGGCAGGCGAAGATGCGCGTGGGTCAGATCTGGCAGTGGGTCTACCACTGGGGCGTGCGCGACTTTGCCGCCATGACCAACCTGGCCAAGGACTACCGCGCGCTGCTGGCCGACCGGTTCGAGATCGCGGTCCCCGAGGTCGTCACACGCCAGATCAGCGCCGACGGCACGCGCAAGTATCTGCTGCGCATTGCCGGCGGGCATGAGGTGGAAACCGTCTACATCCCCGAGGACGGGCGCGGCACGCTGTGCATCAGTTCCCAGGTGGGCTGCACGCTGACCTGTTCCTTCTGCCATACCGGCACGCAGCGGCTGGTGCGCAACCTGACCGCGGGCGAAATCGTGGGCCAGGTGATGGTGGCGCGCGACGATCTGGGCGAATGGCCCGAACCGGGCCAGGGGTCCACCGGCGACCGGCTGGTCAGCAACATCGTGCTGATGGGCATGGGCGAGCCGCTCTACAACTTCGACGCGGTGCGCGACGCGATGCGCGTGGTGATGGATGGCGAGGGCATCGCACTGGGTCGCCGGCGGATCACCCTGTCGACCAGCGGCGTGGTGCCGGAAATCGCCCGCTGCGCCGAGGAGATCGGCTGCCAGCTGGCGGTGTCGTTCCATGCCACCACCGACGAGGTGCGCGACCGCCTGGTGCCCATCAACAAGCGCTGGAACATCGAGACGCTGCTGGCCGCCCTGCGCGACTATCCGCGGCTGTCGAACAGCGAACGCATCACCTTCGAATACGTCATGCTGAAGGACGTGAACGACAGCGACGCCGATGCCCGCCGGCTGGTGCGGCTGATCGCCGGCATCCCGGCCAAGATCAACCTGATCCCGTTCAACGAATGGCCCGGCGCCCCCTATCGGCGCAGCGACTGGGACCGGATCGAGGCCTTCGCCGACATCGTCTACAAGGCGGGCTATGCCAGCCCGATCCGCACCCCCCGGGGCGAGGACATCATGGCCGCCTGCGGCCAGCTGAAATCGGCCACCGAACGCGCGCGCAAGGCGCGCCCCCGGACCGGGGACGAACCGCGCCCGGGCGCCTGAGGCCCGGGCCGCGGCGCGCGCGCCCCGTTCGACCGACCAGTGCGGTCAGCCGGCCAGTGCCTGGTCGATGATCTTCTTCAGATCCTCATAGCCCATGTTGGAATGCTTGGTGCCGTTGACGATCAGCGTCGGCGTGGAATCGATGCCGTCTGCCGTGGTCTTGGCCTGGAAGTCGGCGACCAGCGCCTCGGCCTTGGCGCCATCCTTCAGACAGGCGTCCAGCGTGGCGTCGTCCAGCCCCGCGACCTTGCCGATGGTCTTCAGCTGCGCGACCACGCCGGTCGCATCCGCGGCCGTGGCCCATTCCCGCTGACGGTCGAACAGCAGGCCCGACAGGCCGAAATAGCGGTCCACCCCGGCACAGCGCGCCACCATCGCGGCCCACAGGCCGTAGCGGTCGAAATAGACCTCGCGAAAGATGAAGCGGACCTTGCCGGTGTCGATGTAGTCGGCCTTCAGCGGCTTGAACACCTGGGCGTGAAAGGCGGCGCAGTGCGGGCAGGTATAGCTGGCGTATTCCACCACCGTCACCGGCGCATCGGCGGCGCCGAGGGCCAGTTCCTCGACCACGGGGACGTTCTGGGCCAGCGCCGCGGCCGACAGCACGGCGGCGAGGCCAAGGCCGGCCAGCCCGGCAAGGGTGGCGCGGCGGCCAAGGATCGGGGTCATTCTTCGCCTCTCTTGTTGTGTCGGGTCATCACGTTCAGCGCCAGCTGTTCCAGCGCGGCACGAAAGTCGGGGTCGGCCACGTCCTGCGCCGCGGTCTGCGCGCGCGCCTGCACCTGGGGCGCGGGCGGCGGCGGTTCGGGGGC
>JACXUX010000400.1 GCA_014763725.1 Rhodobacterales bacterium | reverse complement strand
CTATTACGGGGCGAGCTATATCTGGCAGATCGACGTGACGGCACCCGAAGCGCCTTTTTTGAAAGGACAGACGCTCAGCGGGGCCTCCAAGCTGGCTTTGGGCACGACGCGGCTCTTCGGTGTGAACGGGGATGCGCTGCGGATGTACGACATTTCCGACCCCGAGAGCGCGAGCGCGGCCGGATTCGTCGTCGGCGCCGGGGATGTCGGGTACGACCGCAACGCCACCGTCGCCTTCACCGAACTGGAATGGGAGTGAGCCCGCCCGGTCCGTGTCGTCTTAAGGGGCGACCGCTTGCGCCAGGATCTGCGCCACGGCGTAAAGCCGCTTCTCGATCAGCACCGGCGATTCGCCCGACACCTGGACAGCGGTGGTGATATATTCCTCCAACTGCGCCTGCCCGTCGACAATCTCCATCGCCCGGCCGCCGGTGGTGTCGGTCCTGGTCGCGCTCTACCGCGAAAGCGGGATCGCTGCGCGGCTGGTCCGTCGGCTGGGGCGGCTGGACTGGCCGCGCGACCGGCTGGACATCCTGCTGGTGGTCGAGGACGACGACCGCGCCACCCGCGCGGCGCTGGACCGGCCCGACCTGCCCGACTGGATGCGCGTGCTGGTGGTGCCGCCCGGCACGCTGAAGACCAAGCCGCGCGCGCTGAACTATGCGCTGGACTTCTGCCGCGGCAGCATCGTGGGCATCTATGACGCCGAGGACGCCCCCGAACCCGACCAGATCCGCAAGGTGGTGGCGCGCTTTCACGCCCGGCCGCGGGCGGTAGCCTGCCTGCAGGGGGTGCTGGCCTTCTACAACCCCCGCACCAACAGGCTGTCGCGCTGCTTCACGGTCGATTACGCGGCCTGGTTCCAAGTGATGCTGCCGGGGCTGGACCGGATGGGCCTGCCGGTGCCGCTGGGGGGCACCACCGTCTTCTTCCGGCGCGAGGTGCTGGAGGAGGTGGGCGCCTGGGACGCCCACAACGTGACCGAGGATGCCGATCTGGGAGTCCGCCTGGCCCGGCGCGGCTATCGCACCGAACTGATCGACAGCGTGACCTTCGAAGAGGCGAACTGCCATGTGATCCCCTGGATCCGGCAGCGGTCGCGCTGGCTCAAGGGCTACATGATGACCTGGGCCGTGCACATGCGCGCGCCGGTGCTGCTGTGGCGGCAGCTGGGGCCGCGGGGGTTCCTGGGGTTCCAGGCGCTGTTCCTGGGCACGATCGCGCAGCTGCTGCTGGCGCCGCTGATCCTCAGCTGCTGGGTGGCGGGGCTGGGGGCGGGCCATCCGCTGGCGCTGGTGCTGCCGGCCTGGGGGATGGGGCTGCTGGTGGGCACCTGCCTGCTGGCCGAGGCGGTGACGCTGTTCGTCAACGGCCTGGGCCTGCGCCGCAGCGGCCAGCCGGTGGGGATGGGCACGCTGCCGCTGATGCATGTCTATGGCCCGCTGGCCGCGCTGGCGGCCTGGCGCGGGCTGTGGGACCTGGCGCGGCGGCCCTTTCACTGGGACAAGACGGCGCATGGCTTGCACCAGCCCAGGCCCGCGCCCGCGGCACGGGCGGGTGCGCGGGCCGCACCCTCGGCCTTTCGCCGGACGGGCTAGCGCCGCGTCACTCCGCCGCGGCCGGGCCCATGTCGCCAAAGGCCGTCCAGCCGCCATCGACCGGCAGCACCACCCCCGTGATGCCCGAGGCCGCGTCGCCCGCCAGAAAGGCCACGGCGGCCGCGACCTCCTCCGCCGCGATCAGGCGGCCCAGCGGCGTGCGCCGGCGGATCGCGGCGGCGTCGATCCGGCCGGCCTGCACCAGGCGGCGGACCAGCGCGGTGTCGACACAGGCCGGCGCCACGGCATTCACCCGCACCCCGCGGCCCGCCCATTCGCAGGCCATCGCCCGCGTCAGCGCGGCGATCCCCGCCTTGGCCGCGCCATAGGCATTGCGCCGCGGCAGCCCGGTCAGCCCGGCGATGGAGCAGAGGTTCACCACCGCCCCCCGCC
>JACXUX010000399.1 GCA_014763725.1 Rhodobacterales bacterium | reverse complement strand
CATGTGTAACCGCCCCTTGCGCAAGAGGTATCTTCGGAGCTTCTTTTGGCGCGTCACCCTGTGCCGACATGTGTCCGGCCTCTGTTGCGGCCATTTTCACGCCGCGGGCCCGTATGGTGTTCGCAGGTCGGGTCCAGATCAAAGCCGCGTGCTCGAAGGCACTCTGTTGCACACTGGTTCCCCCGATCCCGTCTCACGACTGTTGCGCCAAACTGCTCCTTGCCCTCTTCCGCTCCGACGTCCTCGCAACCGTGACGGCTTACGCCGCCGCAGCCGGAGACTGGCAAATGCCGCCCCGGGCCATCAGGGCCCAAACGATGCGCGCCATCTTGTTGGCCAGCGCGACCCGCACCAGCATCGGCGGGTTGCGCGTCAGCATCGCCCCCAGCCAGGTACCCTGCCGGGCCGAGGCATGGAGGTGGCGTTTGATGATGACGCTGTTCGCTCCGATGATCAGCAGTCGCCTGAGGGATCGCTCACCCATCTTCGTCGTGGCCCCAAGGCGCTGCTTGCCACCGGTCGAATGCTGTCGTGGCACCAGCCCCAGCCAGGCCGCAAAGTCACGTGCCTTGCGGAATGTCTCGGGCGGCGGGGCTAGGACCGCGACGGCCGTGGCGATGAGCGGCCCGATGCCGGGCACTGTCATCAGCCGCTGCGCCACCTCGTTCTCCTTCGCCCGGCGGGCGATCTCGGCGTCAAGCTTGACGATCTCCGCCTCCAGATGGGCAAGGGCCGCGACCAGAACCTTGAGCGTTCCGATGGCGTCGGCGGGCAGGCCGCCGTCCGGATCCTCGACGATGGCGATCAGCTTCGCGGCATTCGCTGCTCCTTGCGGCACGATCTGCCCGAACTCTGTCAGATGGCCACGCAGGGCGTTGATCGCCTGCGTCCTTTGCCGGATCAGAAGCTCTCGGACCCGAAAGACCATCGCTGCCCCCTGGGCCTCTTCGCTCTTCACGGGCACGAAACGCATCGTCGGCCTCTGCGCTGCCTCGCAAATCGCCTCGGCATCGCTCGTCGGCTTACGCGGCTGCACAGCAGCCACGGTCCTCCTCACCATCGTTCTTCTGGCGCTTGACGAAGGGCTTCACGCAGGCAGGTGGGATCAGCCGCACGTCGTGACCAAGCTTTCCAATCTCGCGACCCCAGAAATGGGCGCCACCACAGGCCTCCATCGCGACGACGCAGAGCGGCAGCTGGCTGAAGAAGGCCAGTACTTGATCACGCCGCAGCTTCTTGCGCAGCACCGCCCGCCCTGAGCCGTCAGCCCCGTGCACCTGAAACACATTCTTCGGCAGGTCGAGCCCGACCGTGGTCATCTCCGACATGACCGTCCTCCTCTGTGGATCCTCGCAGACCCACCTTGGCACATCGATGCCGTCGGGGGGCGGTCACATCATCAAAGCCCTGTCCGCACCCTATTTCTGCAACAGAACCGGTTGCGGGGGCTGATTGCGGGCTTCGTCAAAAAGCGACACCAACCAGTCTCGTGCACGCGTCGCAGGCACAGATCACTCGCATAGAGGCTCAACCGAAAGAGCCTGGCCTGGATGGATGACCTCCATCTCGGCAGGGATCACCGCGATTCCCATGGCAAGCGCGATGGGGGAGAGGGATGCGGACGCACCCTGACCCAGCCGGTGAAGGATCGGGCGACCCGTGCCATCGCGCCTGTCCCAGGTGACCGGAACATATTCGCGCGGCGGATCGCGACCTTGAGCACGTCCAGTTCGGCGGCCTCTGCCCTCAGGGCATCAAGTATATGATCCTTTTCTCCGGCCGACACGCCGCCGGAAGAAATGACCACGTCATGCGACGCTTGCGCCGCGCGGATCGCGGCACGAATGCGCGCCGGATCGTCGGGAAGAATCCCGATGTCCGAAACCTCTGCCCAAGGAAGACGGGCCAAGGTGGCCCGCAGCAGGATACGGTTCGAATTGTAGATCTGGCCTGTCCCGAGCACCTGTCCCGGTTCGACCAACTCGTTGCCGGTGGACAGGATCGCGACCCGGACACGGCGGCGCACGGCGACGGAGGGCAGGCCACACCCTGCCAGAAGGGCAAGTCGCGGTGGGGTCAGTACGAGACCTGCGGGCAGCGCCTGCGCGCCCAGTGCCATATCCTCGCCCCGGCGGCGGATGTTCTGGCCTGGCCTGGGGCGCTGTGTCAGGGTGACAAGCCCGTCGATGCGGCGGACCTGTTCCTGCACGACCACGGCATCTGCGCCGGATGGCACCGGCGCTCCGGTGAAGATGCGAGCCGCCGTGCCCGCCGAAAGCGTAAGGGCGCGCGCGTCGCCGGCGGCGATGCGATCTGCCACGGGCAGGTGCCATGGGCCGTCGCCGGTCAGATCCGCCAAGCATAGCGCATAGCCATCCATGGCCGAATTGTCGAAGGGCGGCAGGGCAGATTGCGCGGATACCGGCACGGCCAGCACGCGACCGACCGCGCTGTCGAGGGACAGGGTTTCCTGCCCAGCGACGGGCGCCGCAACCGCGATGGCGCGCAAGCGCGCCGCATCGACCGACAGTGTCGGCCCGGATTTGCCCGTGGAACAGGCTGCAGGGCCGGGCATGGCTTTCCCCCCTCCCAAGGAAAAAGCCCGCCCCCGGTATCGGGGTCGGGCCAATGGCAGTGCGTTCAGAGCATGACCTCGTGCGATTTGAACGAGATGCTGCGCGTCTGACTTGGCGCATCCGAAATCTTGCGGATGTCGCCCCAGCAATGCTTGTAGTCGGGCAGCACCAACTCGTTCACGCCCGGGTTCACCACATTGCCCTGGCTGCCCGCGGGCGAGCCGAAGACCATGGCCACCGTGTTGCGCTTCAGCGTCGGCATGGGATAGGCCATGCCCTGCGTCACACCGTTGTCGTTGATGATCTCGAGCAGGTCGCCGGGGTTCAGGCCCAGGTCCACCATGTCATCGGGATGCATCTCGACGAAGGGATGCGGGTAGCGATCCTGGACGAAGTCGTTGTCCTGGTCGAGGAACTGGTTCTGCCAGAAGATGTTGGCGCGGACGTTGTTGATCCAGAACCGGTGCGCGGCCTGTTCGCGGGCCTTGCCCGGTGCCTGCCAGCCACGCCAGCCAGCCGCACAGAACAGCGCCTTGCCGTCCTCGCGCCCGTGCCGGGTAAAGCGGCCGTCGGTGTAAAGGCGCGTCGTGCCCACCAGCTTGCCATCGGCAAAGCCCACGACCGGCTCCTGCACCCCGTTGTTGCCCATGGCGCGCAGGCGCTCA
>JACXUX010000082.1 GCA_014763725.1 Rhodobacterales bacterium | reverse complement strand
GGCAGGCCCCCCCGCCCCTTCCTCTTGACCCAAATACCCTCCAGGGGGGCCCGGGGGGACGGAACGTCCCCCCGCCTGTCCGCCCGGCGCCGTCCCCAGCCCTATTCCGCCGCCTGGGCGTAACTTTCGACCGGCGGGCAGATGCAGATCAGGTTGCGGTCACCGTGCACGTTGTCGACGCGGCCCACCGGCGGCCAGTACTTGTCCACGCGGAAGGCGCCCGGCGGGAAGCAACCCTGTTCGCGGGGGTATTTCCGCGTCCAGTCGGCGACCAGATCCTCGACCGTGTGGGGGGCGTGGCGCAGCGGGCTGTCCTCGGCCGCGATCTCGCCGCGCTCGACGGCCGCGATCTCGTCGCGGATGGCCAGCAGCGCGGTGACAAAGCGGTCGATCTCGGCCTTGGTCTCGCTTTCGGTGGGTTCCACCATCAGCGTGCCGGCCACGGGCCAGCTCATCGTGGGCGCGTGAAAGCCGTTGTCGATCAGCCGCTTGGCGATGTCGTCCACGGTCACCCCGGCCTCGGCGAATGGGCGGGTGTCCAGGATGCATTCATGTGCCACGCGCCCCTTGTTGCCCATGAACAGGATCGGATAGGCCCCCTTCAGCCGCGCCGCGATGTAATTGGCGTTCAGGATCGCCACGCGCGTGGCCTGGGTCAGCCCCGCGCCCCCCATCATCAGGCAATAGGCCCAGGAAATCAGCAGGATGCTGGCCGACCCCCAGGGTGCGGCGGACACCGGCCCCTCCTCACCCCCGGTTTCGGGGTGCCCCGGCAGATGGGGCGCCAGATGCGCCTTGACCCCGATCGGCCCCATGCCGGGCCCGCCCCCGCCATGCGGGATGGCAAAGGTCTTGTGCAGGTTCAGGTGGCCGACATCGGCGCCGATCTCGCCCGGTTTGACCAGGCCCACCAGCGCGTTCATGTTCGCCCCGTCCAGATAGACCTGGCCGCCGTGGTCATGGGTGATGCGGCAGATCTCGCGCACGGTTTCCTCGAACACGCCATGCGTGCTGGGATAGGTGATCATGCAGGCGGCCAGCCTTTCGCCCGCCTGGGCGGCCTTGTCGCGGAAATCGTCCAGATCCACGTCGCCGTTGGGGGCGGTCCTGACCACCATCACCTGCATGCCGGCCATCTGCGCGCTGGCCGGGTTCGTGCCATGGGCCGAGGTCGGGATCAGGCAGATGTCGCGATGCCCCTGGCCGCGGGCCCGGTGCCAGGCCTGGATCGTCAGAAGACCCGCATATTCCCCCTGCGCGCCGCTGTTGGGCTGCATGGAAAAGGCGTCATAGCCGGTGATCTGGCACAGCTTGTCGGTCAGGTCGGCGATCGCCTCGGCATAGCCCTGGGCCTGGTCGGCGGGGGCAAAGGGGTGCAGGCTGCCGAATTCGGGCCAGGTGATGGGCATCATCTCGGCCGCGGCGTTCAGCTTCATCGTGCAGGACCCCAGCGGGATCATCGCCCGGTCCAGCGCAAGGTCGCGGTCCGACAGGCGGCGCATGTAGCGCATCATCTCGGATTCCGCGCGGTTCATGTGGAACACGGGATGGGTCAGATAGTCGCTGGTGCGCAGCATGGCGTCGGGAAAGCCCAGCCCGGCGGCCTGCGGCGCGGGATCGGCGATGCCGAAGGCATCGAGCACGCGCGCGATCACGCCGGCATCGGTCGTCTCGTCCAGGCTGATGCCCACCCGGTCGCGGCCGATCCGGCGCAGGTTGATCCCGCGCTGCTGCGCCGCGGCCAGGATGCCGGCCTGGCCCACGCCCACCTCGACCGTGATCGTGTCGAAGAAGGCCGCGGGCGACACCCGCGCGCCGGCCGCGCGCAGGGCCTGGGCCAGGCGGACGGTATTGGCATGGACCCGTTCGGCAATCGCGCGCAGCCCACGGGGCCCGTGGAACACGGCATAGAAGCCCGCCATGACCGCCAGCAGCGCCTGGGCCGTGCAGACGTTCGACGTGGCCTTTTCCCGCCGGATGTGCTGTTCGCGGGTCTGCAGCGCCAGGCGATAGGCCTTGTTGCCGCGGGCGTCGATGCTGACCCCCACGATGCGGCCGGGCATTGCGCGCTTCAGGTCATCCCGGCAGGACATGAAGGCCGCATGCGGCCCGCCATAGCCCATGGGCACGCCAAAGCGCTGGCTGGACCCCACGGCGATGTCGGCGCCCATCCCGCCCGGTTCCTTCAGCATGGTCAGCGCCAGCAGGTCGGTCGCGACGATGGCCAGCGCGCGCGCCCCGTGCAGGGCGGCGATCAGGTCGGTGAAGTCGGTCACATGGCCATAGGTGCCGGGATACTGGAAGATCGCGGCAAAGACGCGGGCGGGGTCCAGCGTGGCGGGGTCGCCCACGATGACCTCGATCCCCAGCGGCTGGGCGCGGGTCTGGATGACCGCAATGGTCTGGGGGTGGCAGTTGCGGTCGACGAAGAAGCCGCGCGCCTTCGACTTGGCGCTGCGCTCGGCCATGGTCATCGCCTCGGCCGCCGCGGTCGCCTCGTCCAGAAGGCTGGCATTCGCCACGGGCAGGCCGGTCAGGTCGGCCACCATGGTCTGGTAGTTCAGCAGCGCCTCGAGCCGGCCCTGGGCGATTTCCGGCTGATAGGGGGTGTAGGCGGTATACCAGGCGGGGTTTTCCAGGATGTTGCGCTGGATCGCCGGCGGCGTGACGGTGCCGTAGTAGCCCTGGCCGATCAGGCTGGTCATCACCCGGTTGCGCGCGGCCACCGCCCGCATCCGCGCCAGCAGGTCGTGTTCGGACAGCGGCGCCCAGCCCAGCGGCACCGCCTGGCGGATCGAGGGCGGCACGGTCTGGTCGATCAGCTCGTCCAGGCTGGCCGCGCCCACCACGCGCAGCATCTCGGCCATCTCGGCGGGCGAGGGCCCGATGTGGCGGCGGTTGGCGAAATCGTAGGGGTCATAGTCGGTCGGGGTGAAGGTCATCGCAGGCTCCGCCGGGAAAGGGTTCGGCCCCCCGCGGGCGCGGGGGGGCGGGCTGTGCAGGCGTGGGGACGGGCGTCAGCCGATCAGTTCGGCGTATTCGTCCTCGTCCAGGAAATCGTCCAGTTCGGTCAGGTCGGTGATCCGCATCTTGAAGAACCAGGCGCGCAGCGGGGCCTCGTTCACCAGGGCGGGGTTTTCGGCCAGCTTTTCGTTGACCGCGACGATCTCGCCGTCCAGGGGGGCCAGGATGTCGCTGGCGGCCTTGACGCTCTCGATCACGCAGATCTCGTCGCCCTTGGCGACCATCGCGTCAACCTCGGGCAGTTCGACGAAGACCACGTCGCCCAGTTGCGTCGCGGCGTGTTCGGTGATGCCGACGACGACCAGGTCGCCCTCGACGCGCAGCCATTCGTGATCCTTGGTGTATTTCATCGCAGGTCTCAGCGTTTGAAGGTGGGGGGACGGAAAGGCAGGGGCGCCGCGGTCACGGGCAGGCGCTTGCCGCGCACCTCGCCCGTCAGGGGGGTGCCGGGGGCGGACAGGGCCGCGGGGACATAGCCCATGGCGATCGGCGCCTCGACACTGGGGCCGAAGCCGCCCGAGGTGACCGTGCCCGCCGGCGTGCCGTCGGCGGCGAAGAGGGGCGTGCCCTCGCGCATCGGCGCGCGGCCCTCGGGGCGCAGGCCCACGCGCAGCCGCGCCGGGCCCTGATGCAGTTCGCGCAGGATGATGTCGGCGCCGGGGAAGCCGCCGGCGCGCGCCCCGCCCGTGCGGCGCACCTTCTGGATCGCCCAGGCGAGGCCCGCCTGCACCGGCGTCGTGGTGGTGTCGATGTCATGGCCGTAGAGGCAGAGCCCGGCCTCGAGCCGCAGGCTGTCGCGCGCGCCCAGGCCGATGGGCGCCACGGCCGGGTCGGCCAGCAGCGCACGGGCCAGCCCCTCGGCCCCTGCGCGCGGAACCGAGATTTCGAACCCGTCCTCACCCGTGTAGCCCGAGCGCGAGATCCACAGGCTGCCCCAGGCGCTGTCGAACGTGCCCACGTCCATGAAGCGCATCGCCGCCGTGCCGGGCACCAGCCGCGCCAGCACCGCCCCCGCCTGCGGCCCCTGCAGCGCCAGCAGCGCGCGGTCGGTCACCGGGATCACCTCGGCCGCCGGGGCCAGATGGGCGGCCATATGGGCGATGTCGGCCGCCTTGCAGGCGGCATTGACCACGACGAACAGATCCTGATCCCGATTGGCGAACATCAGATCGTCCAGGATCCCGCCCGCCGCATTGGTGAACAGGCCATAGCGCTGCCGCCCCGGGGCCAGACCCGCCACGTCGACGGGCATCAGCGCCTCGAACGCCAGGGCCAGCGCCTCGGCCCCCTGGCGCGGGCGCAGGATCACCTGGCCCATGTGGCTGACATCGAACAGCCCCGCCGCGGCGCGGCAGTGCAGGTGTTCCTTCAGCACGCCCATCGGATACTGCACCGGCATGTCATAACCGGCAAAGGGCACCATCCGGGCGCCCAGTTCCACGTGCAGAGCGTGCAGGTCCAGCCGAACCAGGTCGCTCATCGCGCCTCCTTTCGCCGGACCATGCGCCGACACCGTCCGGGCAGGCCAATCCCTGCCCCGCGATGCCCCCTCTGTCCCTGCCCTGCCGGGCGCCTGAGATCGTTATCCCTTCGGCGGGCCCCCGTTGGACCGGCAGGCCACTCTCCAGAGTTCTGCGTCAGAACGGTCCCTTGCGCCTGAGAGTTTACCGGGGCGGTTGCTCCTTCGGCACCACGACCGGGGCTGGCCCCGCCGCGGATTCTCCCGATCCTGACGCCTTGGGCTTAGCGCGGCGGCGCGGCGATTGGCAAGCGGGAAACCGCAGGCGACCATGCAGGCGGCGAAAGCGACATGGCGCGACGCGGGACGGCCGACCGCAGCCCGGCGCGGCATGGGCCGCGCGGGGGTCTGCGGGACGTGGCGGCCGGGGGTCAGACCCCGCGCGGGGCCGGCAGCAGCGGCATCAGATCGGCCATCTCGGGGCCGGCATCGCGACCCGTCAGCACCCGGCGCAGCGGCAGGAACAGGCCCTTGCCCTTGCGGCCCGTGGCGGCCTTGACGGCATTGGTCCAGTCGCCCCAGCTGGCCTGGGTCCAGGGCCGCGGCGGCAGCAGGGTCAGCGCCTGGGCCACGAATTCGGCATCCTCGGGCGCCACGACCGGATCGGCCCCGTCGCGCAGCAGCGCCCACCAGGGGGCCAGATCGTCCAGCACGGTGATGTTGCCGCGCATCACCGTCCAGAACCGGTCGGCCAGGTCGGCCGGCACCCCCAGCGCGGCGATCCGGTCGGCCACGGCCGCCAGCGGCAGGCCCTGCAGATGCGCCCGCGTCAGGGGGAAGAGGTCGGCCTCGTCGAACTTGGTGGGGGCGGCGCCGAAGCTGTCCAGGTCGAACCCCGCGGCCAGGTCGTCCAGCGACCCGGCCAGTTCGACGGGTTTCGACGACCCCAGCCGCGCCATCAGGCTGAGCAGCGCCATCGGCACCACGCCCCGCGCGCGCAGGTCGCGCAGCGACAGTGTGCCCAGGCGCTTGGACAGTTCCTCGCCCTTGGGTCCGGTCAGCAGCGAATGATGCGCAAAGGCCGGCGGCGTGCCGCCCAGCGCCTGCATGATCTGGATCTGGGTGGCCGTGTTCGTCACATGGTCGGCGCCGCGCACGATATGGGTCACGCCCATGTCGATGTCGTCGACCGAGCTGGCAAAGGTATAGAGCACCTGGCCATCGGCGCGGATCAGCACCGGGTCGGACACCGAGGCCGCGTCGATCGAGATCGGGCCCAGGATGCCGTCGGTCCAGTCGATGCGCCGCTGGTCCAGCAGGAAGCGCCAGTAGCCCGCGCGCCCCTCGGCCCGCAGCCGGTCGCGTGCGGCCGCATCCAGCGCCAGCGCCGCGCGGTCATACACCGGCGGGCGGCCCATGTTCAGCAGCTTCTTGCGCTTCAGGTCCAGCTCGACCGCAGATTCGAAACATTCGTAGAACCGCCCCGCCGCGCGCAGCTGGTCGGCCGCCTGGGCATAGCGGTCCATCCGCGCCGACTGGCGTTCGACGCGGTCCCAGTGCAGGCCCAGCCAGTCGAGATCGGCCATGATCGCGTCGGCATATTCCTGTTTCGACCGTTCGCGGTCGGTATCGTCCAGCCGCAGGATGAAGGTGCCGCCGGTCTTGCGCGCGATCAGATAGTTCATCAGCGCCGTGCGCAGGTTGCCCACGTGGATATAGCCCGTGGGCGAGGGGGCGAAGCGGGTGACGGTCGGGCGCGGGTCGGTCATGGCGGGCTCCTCGGGACGGACCTGCTCTTTCACAGGCGGGGAATTTTGTCCATATCGGGGGCAGTGCCCCACACAGGTGACCGATGACGCTGCCCCCCGATCCGCGGGACTGGACCGCCCTGACCGCCCCCGATGCCGCCACGATCGAGCGGCTGGCGATGGAGGCGGTGCTGGCCCTGCCCGACCCCTATCGCGCCGCGGCTCAGGCCGTCGCGCTGCGCATAGAGGAGTTCGCCGATGACGAGACACTGGCCGCGCTGGACCTGACCGACCCGTTCGAGCTGACCGGCATGTATGACGGCATCCCGCTGACCGAGAAGTCGGTGATGGACCAGGTGCTGCAGCCCGATGCGATCTGGCTTTACCGCCGGCCGATCCTGGACGAATGGGCCGACCGCGGCGACATTCCGCTGGGCGCGCTGGTCGCCCATGTGCTGGTGCACGAACTGGCCCACCATTTCGGCTGGAGCGACGAGGACATCGCCGCGATCGACCCGTGGTGGGAATGACCCCGCCACCGCGGCACAGCCCCCGTGCACGGGCGCACAGCTTTCCACGCCGCCGTGATGGCCACCCCCCTGCGCGGGGGCGGTGCGCGCAGTAGACTGTCGGCCACGATCCGCCCCGCGCGGCGGGCATCGACCCTTTGACCCCGGGAGGTTTCCATGACGCAAAGCCGTATGACCCGCCGCCATGTGCTGATCGCCGGTGCGGCGCTGCCCGCCGTGGCGGGCCTGGCCCCCACCGCCGCCCTGGCCGCGGCCGAGATGAAGGGCGCCTCGGGCGCGCTGCACAACCGCTTCAAGCTGGGCGGGTTCGAGGTGACCACGCTGCTGGCCGGCACCCGGACGGTGGAAAAGCCCACCGAGATCTTCGGCCTGAACGCCGCGCCCGAAGTGTTTGCCCGCGTGTCGGCCGCGAATTTCCTGCCCACCGACAAGGCGCAGTTCTTCTTCACCCCCACCGTAGTGAACACGGGGTCGGAACTTGTGCTGTTCGACACCGGCCTGTCGGCTGCGGGCATCACCGCGGCGCTGGCGCAGGCCGGCTATCAGCCCGACCAGATCGACGTGGTGGTGCTGACCCACATGCACGGCGACCACATCGGCGGTCTGATGGGCGAGGCGGGCGTGACCTTCCCCAACGCCCGCTATGTGACCGGCGCGGCCGAACACAACCACTGGATGGGCGCCGGCAACGGGGGCTTTGACAAGTCGGTGCGGCCGCTGAACGACCGGATCGCCTTCCTCGACGACGGCGGCAGCGTGGCCGCGGGCATCACCGCCATGGCGGCCTTTGGCCATACGCCGGGCCACATGGCCTATGCGATCGAAAGCGCGGGCCAGCGCGTGGTGCTGATCGCCGATGCGGCGAACCACTATGTCTGGTCGGTGGGCCAGCCCGACTGGGAAGTGCGCTTCGACATGGACAAGCCCGCGGCGGCGGCCACGCGCCGGCGGCTGCTGGGGATGCTGGCGGTGGATCGCGTGCCCTTCATCGGCTATCATATGTCCTTCCCGGCGCTGGGCTATGTCGAGCCCGCGGGCGACGCCTTCCGCTATGTGCCGGCCAGCTATCAGATGATGCTGCAGGGCTGACGCCGCCACCCGACCGGGCCGCAGAATTTTCTACGAAAATTCTGCGGCTTGCGGGGCGATGTTCGGGTTTTTCCGCGGGTCGTGACACTCATGGCAAAGGGGGGCGGCAGATTTGCCGCCCCCTTTCTTTTTCGCATACGGATCAGCGCTTTGGGTGCAAGACTTCAGGCAGTCAGTTTGGCCGCGGTGGTCACCAGGCGGCGTGCCTGGTGGGCGATGGCCGCGCGGGCCTTGTCGTCCAGCTCGGCGCCCTGGGTGTGGCTGTAGCCATAGGGGTTGCCGCCCGCGGCAAAGATCGCGGCATCGGTATAGCCCGGCGCCACGATGATCGCGCCCCAGTGCAGGAAGGTGGTGTAGAGCGACAGGATCGTCGCCTCCTGCCCGCCATGGGCGTTCTGGGCACTGGTCATGGCGCTGACCGCCTTGTTGGCCAGCTTGCCCTGGAACCAGACGCCGCCCAGCGTGTCGATGAAGGCGCGCAGCTGGCTGGGGGCGCCGCCGAAGCGGGTCGGGGCCGAGAACAGATAGGCATCGGCCCAGTCCATGTCCTCGGGCGTGGCGACGGGAAGGGCCGCGACCTTTTCGGCCTGGGCCTTCCAGGCGTCCTGCGCGTTCACCACCGCCTCGGGCGCGGTTTCGGCGATGCGCAGCAGGCGGACCTCGGCGCCGGCGGCGCGGGCGGCCTCGGCCGCGATCTGGGCCATGGCATGGTTCAGGCCGTAGGTCGAATAGAACAGGATGGCGAGCTTCACGTTCGACATGGGATCCTCCTTGGGATGATCCGTCAGCTAGGCGCGGTGCGCGTGGCCCGCCAGTCCGCGCCGCCGCTCGGGACCTGTGCGGGGCGGCACAACTGGGGGTGTTCCACCCCTGCGCACGGGCCGGGCAGCGGCGGTTAACCGCGCCCGCCTAGCCTGCCCCGGCAAAGCCAAGCCCTATCCGCCGGAGGCGCGATGTCCGACACCACCCCGATCCTGGCCCTGCCGCTGATCCAGCCTGCGCAGGCGCAGAAGCATGTCACGCATAACGAGGCGATCGCGCGTCTCGACGTTCTGGTGCAGGCCGCGGTGGCCAGCCGGTCGCTGGCCACGCCGCCAGCCAGCCCCGCGCCGGGCGAGCGCTGGATCGTCGGCCCCGATCCGGTGGGCGACTGGGCGGGCCGCGCGGGCCAGATCGCCTGGTGGGGCGACACCGGCTGGGCCTTTGTGGCGCCCGCCCCGGGCTGGACGGTTCAGGTCCTGGACGAAGCGGTGGCCGTGGTCTTTCGCGACGGCGCCTGGCAGGGCCCCGAGGGGCAGCGGCTGCAGGTTGCGGGGCTGGGCGTCAACACCCCGGCCGATGCGACCAATGGCCTGGCGGTCGCCGCACCCGCCAGCCTGTTGACGCATCAGGGCGCGGGCCACCAGCTGAAGGTGAACAAGGCCACCCCCGCCGACACGGCCAGCCTGCTGTTCCAGACCGGCTTTTCCGGCCGGGCCGAGATGGGCACCACCGGATCGGACGAGTTCGAGATCAAGGTCAGCGACGACGGCACGGGCTTTGCCACGGCCTTTCGCGCGGCCTCGGCCACGGGGCGCGCCACCCTGCCCGGCGGCGCCCTGGTCGCCCCCGGCTCCGCCGCGGCCCCGGGCCTGGCCTTTGACGGCGATGCCGACACGGGGCTGTTCCGCGCCGCGGCCGATGTGCTGGCCCTGGCCGTCGGCGGGGCCGAGTGCGCCCGCGTCACCACGGGGGGGCTGCAGGTCACGGGCCTGATCAGCGGCACGGCGGTGACGCAGAGCGCCACGGACACGACGGTCGGGCGGTTGATGAAGGTGGGCGACGGTGGCTGGCTGCTGCCAGAGGGCGGCACGCTGACCACGACGATTGCGGATGCCAGCACGGCGCTGGCCTCGGGCCTCTACTACACCAGCAATATTACTCTGAACCTGCCGGTCACGGACGGGAGCCAGTTCGGCACCCTGCAACAGATCAACAACCAGAACAATTCCTTCCAGTTCTGGTATCCGAACTACGCAGGGGGTGGAGACAGTCCGCGCATCTGGATCCGGCGCAAGCTGCTGAGCTCGGGCGTCTATACGGCCTGGACACAACTGCTGAGCCAGATGACCTCGGTTGGCCCTGTCACGCAGTCGGGGGGCGTTCCGACCGGTGCGATCATCGAGACCGGCGATA
>JACXUX010000398.1 GCA_014763725.1 Rhodobacterales bacterium | reverse complement strand
GCGCCGGCCGCGCCAGCACCACCAGCCCCGCCGTGCCCACCCCGATCGCGGCCAGCGCGGCCAGGCCCACCGGCTCGGCCAGGATCAGCGCGGAAAAGACGGCGACCAGGACAGGCTCGGACTTGGTAAAGCCGATGCCCACGGCAAAGCTGCGTTCGGAAAACAGCGCCACCGTGGCCAGCGTGCCCAGGATCTGCGCCACCCCGCCCGCCAGGGCAAAGGCCCAGAACCGCGCGGTCAGGTCGGGCATCCCGCCCGCGGGCGCCAGCATCAGCGCCGCGGCCCAGGCCAGAGGCGCCGCCCACAGGAACCGCGCCAGCGTCGCGCCCCCCGCCGTCAGGCCCAGGCCCGTCAGCCGTTTCTGCAGCATCAGCCGCAGCGTCTGCACCAGTGCGGCGCACAGGGTGGCCAGGATCCAGATCGGCATGGCCCCGGTGATGCCACGCCGCCCGGCCCGCCGCCAGCCCCGACGCCGTCCGCCCCTGCCGTCAGCCCTGCGGCCCGGGCCTCAGCGGATGGGGCACCGGGTCCTTGGCGCGCCACAGGTGGCGGCGGAACACCTCGGCATAGCCGGCATATCGATAGCCTTCATTCCGGCGCAGGTAGTGGTCGCGGTTCTCGCGATAGAGCGCGGGCAGCCGATACCACGGCACCGCGGGGTGCATGTGATGCACCACATGCAGGTTGTTGTTCAGGAACAACAGCGCCAGCGGCCCGCGATCCTCGACCACCACGGTGCGCGCGCGCGCCAGGTCATGCGCGCGATGTTCCACAAAGGTGCGGATCTTCAGCAGCCCATAGCCCAGATAGGCCGCCAGCAGATAGGCCCCGCCCGACATCGGCGCGGCCCAGATCCAGGCCGCCACCGGCACCAGGCCCAGCCCGTGCAGCGCCCAGGCCCGGCGCACCGCCCGGTCGCCCGCCCGCGCCGCGGCCCATTCGGCGCGGACAAAGGCCACCGTGCTGATCAGCGGCCCCAGCAGGATGCGCCCGGCCAGCGTGTTGTTGGCCCGCAGCACCACCCGCAGCCAGCCCGGCAGCCGCGCCCAGACCACCGGGTCCAGATAGTTCGACTCGGGGTCGTCATAGGGGTCGGTCAGGATCGGGTCGTGGTGATGCGCCAGATGCCTGTCGCGGAACCGTTCATAGGGCACGAACAGCGTCAGCGCCGGAAAGACCAGCGCCGCGTTCCAGGCTTCGTTCCGGAACGGGTGGCCGTGCAGCGCCTCATGCTGCAGGCTGGAAAACTGCGCGATGGCCAGCGCCACCACCGGCACCGCGATCCAGGGCGACAGGCCGGCCAGCACCGTCGTGCCCAGCGCCCAGATCGCATAGGTGGCGGCCAGCATCGCCAGCGTGGGCCATTCGACAGGGCGGCGGTCAGGGGGCATGGGCGGCTCGGCTCTGGGGATGGTGCGGGTGTAGCAGCCCCGCGGCTGTTGCAGAATCAGGATTGTGATCAGCATATCCGAACCGGTGTTGACCGAAATCACCAGGTGTTGCCGATGACCGACCGCCGCGACCGCGCCGACCTGTTCCGCCAGCGCCTGCGCCAGGCCATGGCCGACCGCGGCCTGACGCAAAGCGCGCTGGCCCGCGCCACGGGGATGGACCGGTCCACCCTCAGCCAGGTGCTGGCCGAGGGGTCGGCCCGCATGCCCGGCGCCCAGCTGGCGGCCGAATCCGCGGCGGTGCTGGGGGTGTCGGCCGACTGGCTGCTGGGCCTGTCGGACCGGCCCGAACGGCCTGCCGACCTGCTGGCCGCCGCGCTCAGCCTGACCGAGGCGCCGCGCGCCCTGATCGACGACCAGATCTTTGCCTGGCACCGCGAGGCGGCGGGCTACAAGATCCGCCATGTGCCCGCCACGCTGCCCGACATGCTGAAGACGCGGGCGATGATGGAATGGGAATATACCCCCCAGCTGGGCCGCACCGCCGAACAGGCGATCGGGGCGGCGCAGGACCGGCTGGACTGGATGCGGTCGGCCCGGTCGGATTACGAGATCGCCCTGCCC
>JACXUX010000081.1 GCA_014763725.1 Rhodobacterales bacterium | reverse complement strand
CTGGTCTTGTAGGTCGTGGGTGTGGATCTGCTCATGCACCCCAGCTACCACGCTGGATTCACAAGATGAATCCCTCGCGGGATTTGTGCAACAGAGCCCTTCAAGGCAAGTTCAGCCGCCGCAGCCCGAAAAAAGAAGGGGCAAAACCGACCTTGACCCCAGCATGAACAGAAATCCATAATCGGAGGTGGCTCACTTCTCGGTGAAAAAACCGGCTCACTTCTGGGTGAAAATCAACATATCCTCCGCCAGCTGCCACACACAGCTCAAGTTGTGAGGACAGCGGCGCCGACGGTGCGGCGGGCCTCCATATCGGCGTGCAGGCCGGCCACCTCGCGCAGCGGCACGCGGGCAACCGTATCCAGCACCACCTGCCCCGCGCCGATGCGGGCGAACAGGTCGGCCGCCCTCTCCAGCAACTCGGACCGCTCGGCGATGTAGTCGAACAGCACCGGCCGCATCGCGATCAGCGAACCCTTGGCCAGGTCCGACAAGGCAAAGCCCGCGATCATCCCCGAGGACTGGCCGAAGTTGACAAAACTGCCCCGCCGCCGCAGCACCGACAGCGACCCGCGCCAGGTCGAGGCACCGACGGAATCGAACACTGCATCGCAGCCCCGCCCACCGGTCACTTCCATCACCTGCGGCGCGAACTCGCCCACGGTATAGTCGATGACATGGGCATAGCCGTGGGCGCGGGCCAGTGCCACCTTGTCGGGCCCGCCAGCAGTGCCGATGGCAGTGGCCCCCAGCGCCCGCAGCCACTGGCCCAGGATCAGCCCCACGCCGCCCGCTGCCGCATGCACCAGAATCGTGTCGCCGGGGGCGACCTTGTAGCAGGCGGTGACCAGATACTGCGCCGTCAGGCCCTTGAGCATGGCGGCCGCAGCGGTTTCGCCGCTGATCCCGGCGGGCAGCGGCACCAGCCGGTCGGCCGGCACCACGCGGGTCTGCCGGTAGGCACCGGTGGGGATCACATAGGCCACCGCCTGCCCCGGGGACAGGTCGGTCACGCCGGGGCCAAGCGCCTCGATCACGCCGGCCGCCTCGGCACCAGGGACAAGCGGGGTCTCAGGCCAGGGATACAGGCCCGAGCGGTAGTAGATGTCGATGAAGTTCACCCCGATCGCGGTGTGGCGCACCAGCGCCTCGCCCGGACCCGGCGCGCGGTCGGGCAACCCGGACCAGACCAACACCTCGGGCCCGCCAGGCGTGCGGGCGATCATGCCGTGGGTCATGGCATCAAACCTGGAACTGCGGATCGACCGGCACCTGCAGCGCGGTACTCAGATGGTTGGTCAGCGAAGCAAGGCCCACGATTGCCAAAAGCTCGGCGTGCTGATCGTCGGTCATGCCTTTGGCCCGGGCGGCGGCGGTGTGGGAATGCACGCAATAGGTGCAGGAATTGGCCACCGACACGGCGATGTAGATCATCTCCTGAACGGCCGGGCCCAGCGTGGTCGGGCCGGTCATCACATCCTTGATCTGCGCCCAGGTCCGGTCCAGCTGGTCAGGGTGGTTGGCCAGCGCCCGCCAGAAGTTGTTGATGAAGTCGGTCTTGCGCGTGGCGCGGATGTCGGCGAAGACGCGCGCGACCACAGGGTGCGCTTCGGCCTCGGTATCAGTCCAGAGTTTGACAGTCGCCATGGCGTTCCTCCTTACGAATGCGCCCAGTCCCAGTAGAGTTCGCGCGCCTTGCGGGCGATCGGACCGAAGGGCAGCGCGCGGCCCTCGAAGCCGATGCAGGGCACCACCTTGAAGATGTTTCCGGTCGAGAAGATCTCTTCAGCCTGGTGGAAATCCTCGACCGTCAGCGTGACCTCGTGCACCGTCACCCCGGCGGCGCGCAACAGGCCGATCACCCGTTGGCGGGTGATGCCGTCCAGGAAGGTGCCGTTCGGGATCGGGGTAAAGACTTCGCCGCCGCGCACCATCAGCACGTTGGCGGTTGCCAGTTCGGCCACGTTGCCGTTGGCGTCGCAGACCAGCGCATTGCCATAGCCCTTGATCTGCGCCTCGCGCACCATGCGGGCGTTGTTGGCATAAAGCGCCGCCGCCTTGGCGTTGACCGGCATCACCTCCATCGTCGGGCGGCGAAAGCGGGTGGTGGTCAGGGTAAAGCCCTTGGGCTCTGTCATCGGCATCGCTTCAAGGCACAGCGCGAAATCGGTCGAGGCCGGGTCGGGCGGCAGAACGCCGGCGGCCCCCTCCTCGGCCCAGTACATCGGGCGGATATACGCATCGGTGCCGGGGGCGAATTTCGTCAACCCGTCGCGGGTCAACTGCTCGATAGCCTCGGCGGTCAGCGTCGGTTCCAGCATCAACGCGCGCGCCGAGGCGTTGACGCGGGCCGAATGGCGGTCAAGGTCAGGGGTGACGCCTTCAAACAGCCGCGCGCCATCGAACACCAGGCTGCCCAGCCAGGTTCCGTGCGAGGCCGGGCCAAGGATGCGAATGTCGCCCTCGTGCCATTTCCCTTTCCAGAACGTCCACATCTGTTTCATCGCCCAACTCCTCAGTGCACGGCGGCGTACATGATTTTTTCCTCGGTCGCTTCCAGCGGCGAGAGTTCCTCGACGATGCGGCCCTGCCGGCAGACAAGGATGCGGTCCGAGAGGTTCAGAACCTCGGGCAGGTAGGACGAGATCATCACCACGGCGAGGCCGGCATCGGCCAGGTCGTTGATCAGCTTGTGGATTTCGGCGATGGCGGCGACGTCCACGCCGCGCGTGGGTTCGTCAAGGATCACCAGTCGCGGGCGCTGGACCAGGCCCTTGCCGATCACCACCTTCTGCTGATTGCCGCCCGAAAGCTCGACCACCCGGGCGTTGTCATTGATCGCCCGCACATTCAGCCGCTTTGTCCATTCAGCGGCCAGTGCCTTCATCTCGGCCAGGCTGACAAAGATCCGGCGGTGATGCGGCGCGGCCAGTTGCCCGCAATACAGGTTCTCGGCCACGCCCATTGTCTCGAAGAAGCCTTCGCTCTTGCGGTCTTCGGTGACATAGACGATGCCGTCGCGCACCGCCTCGGCCGGGGTCAGATAGCGCACCGGGCGGTCGTCCAGTTGCACCACGCCGCCGCGGTTGAAGTCGCGCTTGGTGATGCCCGCAACGATCTTGAAGGTCTCGGTCCGCCCTGACCCGATCAGGCCGAAAACGCCGGTGATCTGGCCCTCGAACACCGAGAACGAGGTGTTGCGCACCATCCGGCCCTGGCTGACATCCTGCACCGACAGGATCTTGCGGCCGGGTTTGCGCAAGGACTCTGCGGTGCGCTTGCGGTAAAGCTCGCCCGAAAGGCTGCGGCCCACCATGGCGGCGATGATCCGGTCGCGGTCAAAGTCGGACCGGGGGCCGTGGGCGACCTGTTCGCCATCGCGCAGGATGGTGATGCGGTCGGCGATCATCAGCGCCTCTTCCAGCGCGTGACTGATGAAGACGATGGCCACGCCGCGCGCCTGCAACCGGCGCAGCAGGGCAAAGAAGTGGCGCTTTTCTTCGGGTGTCAGGGTGGCGGTGGGTTCGTCGAAGATCAGAACGCGGGCGTTGTGGTGCACGGCGCGGGCGATTTCCACCATCTGGCGCTTGGCCGCGCCCAGGGTTTCCACCAGCGCCATCGGGTCCACGGCGAAGTTCAGCGATTGCAGGAACTGCTGGGCCGAGATGAAGGTGCCGCGCAGCCGGTTCAGGAACTTTTCCGACCCCAGATAGATGTTCTGCGCCACGGTCAGCGAGGGGATCAGGCTGGTTTCCTGATAGACCATGGCCACCCCGGCCTCCAGCGCGGCCGAGGGGCTGGCAAAGCGCACCTCCTGCCCCGCCAGCAGGATGCGCCCCGAGGATGGTTCCACCGCGCCCGCCAGCATCTTGGTCAGGGTCGATTTGCCCGCACCGTTCTCGCCCAGAAGCGCGTGGATCTCGCCCGCCTTCAGGTCGAAATCCACCTCGCGCACCGCAGGCACGCCGCGGTAGGCCTTGGAGACCTTCTCCATCCGAACCAGAGTCATGCGGCGCCCCCCCCGTCCGCCTAGCCGTCCTGCCGCAGCACCGCGTCGCCACCCTTGGCGGCGATGAACAGCCCCTCGGGCGTGTCCACCACCGAGGTCACGCCATGCCGCCGCCCGTTGGCGCGGCTGTGCAGGCTTTCGACCGGCTGGAAGGCGGCATCGAGCCGCGCCACCAGCCCGTAGGACCGGCTGGGCGACCAGGGCTTGTGAATGCCCATGACCCGGATGCCGCCGCATTGCAGCGGCTCCAGGAACCGCCGACCCGACGACAGCGCCGGGGCGATCCAGAATTCGCGCGGCACCTCGGTCATCATGTCGCGGCGATAGGCGTTTTCCTGCAGGACGAATTCGATCAGCCGGGTGCGCGGGGCGAACAGCGCCAGCCAGGCGCCGCCGCCCTTGGCCGGGGCCAGGCGGGCGGGATAGGCCGGAAGGCCGGTCAGCACCGGGGTAAGCCGCCCGCTTTCCAGCCGGATCAGCCGGTGCCGCCAGCTTTCCGCCACCACCACGCCCGAGGCATCGGGCAACAGCCCATAGGGCCAGCCCAGACCCGAGGCGACCTGATGGAACCCGGCCTCGACCGTCCAGCGCCAGACCGAGCCGGTCATCCCCCCCTCCATCAGATCGACCACCCACCCCGAAGCCGGGTGCCGGGCCGACCCGTTCGCCAGCCACAGCGCCCCGTCCGGCCCGAAGGCCAGCGCGGTGATGCAGCCCAGCCCGCCGGACAACGGCAGGTCCACGCCGCCCAGCGACAGCCGCCCGTCGTCGGTGGCCACGACCAGCCGACCATCCGCCGCCACGGCCATGGCGGTGATCTCGGCCGGGAATTCGGCCACCGGATCGTCGGTGCGTCCCGGGGCCACCACCATGGCCCCGGTCGAGGCCAGAAGCCGCCCCTCGGCCCAGACCAGATTGTCGGCTGCGGGAAGCCCGGCCACGGCGGGCAACTCGTCCAGCCGGGTGTCGGGGCGGAAGGCGCCGTCCAGCGGTGGAATGGTGATCGCCTTGCCGCGGAACAGGTCGAGAATGGGGTCAAGGATCATCGCCGCGGCCCCCAATAGGCGGTGTTCGCATCCCAGGTCGGGTCGGCACCCTCGATCCTGATCCGGCCGATGCGGTTGTTCAGGATGCCGCCGATGTAGAGATAGCCCTTGTGCTCGCGCATCGAGGTGACCATGGCATGCGACTCGCCGCCCAGATCGCCCCAGGTGGCGGTGATCTGGCCATCGTCGGTGAACTTGACCACCCCGCCGGTGTTGATGTTCGGGAACAGCCATTCGTCCTGCGGCAGCCGTCGGGCCATCCGCTTGCGCATCGCCGGGTGGCGCAGCGACAGATCGAAGGCGGGGGTGCGCATGCCCAGCCAGGCCATCCAGTAGCTGCCGTCCGAGGCGCGGTTGATGTTGTCGGGATAGCCCGGCATGTCGCGGATCACGCACTCGACCCGGCCCGCCCTGGGCCCGGCGATCCAGTAGCGGTGCACGCGGCAGGCCCAGCTTTCGCAGAACAGGACGGACTGGCCGTCATGCGACAGGCAAACCCCGTTGGTATAGCGATAGCCGTCCAGCAGCGTCCGGGTGGTGCCGGTGGCCGGATCATAGACCAAGAGCCGCCCGGTCGCCCGGTTCTCGATGCTGTCCAGCATCCAGTCATGCGCGTCATAGCGCTTGGTCGAGTCGGTGAAATAGACCTTGCCGTCGGGCGCGATGTCCAGATCGTTCGGATCGCGCAGGCGGGCATCGTCCTGGATCGAGGTCAGGCTGCGCCGGGTTTCCGCCGTCAACTGGGTCACCTTGCGGTCGGGGCTGACCGAATACAGCCCCATCGCACCCACGCAGGACAAAAGATTGCCGTCGCGGTCAAAGGTCAGACCCAGGGGAAAGCCGCCGACATGGGCAAAGACCTCGGACCGGGTATAGTCGGGGGCGAGGAAGCGGACGATCTCGCCATGCCTTGTGCCGCAATAAAGGTGGTCGTCGCGGTCGAGGATGACATCCTCGGGGCCTTCCAGATCGCCAAGGCCAATGGCTTCGGCCTGCGCCAGCCGGTTGTTCAGCGCACAGGGCGTGCCCGATCCGGGCAGCGCGCTTGGCGCCTCGCCCAGCGCCAGATAGACCGGGGCGACATAGACCTCGTTCAGCACCTTGTGGCGGTTCTTCAGCCAGCGGATGTCCAGCGTCACCGCGGCGGCCAGCAGCAGGCCCAGCACCATCTGGGTGCTGCCGGTGCCATAGCCCAGCCGGATCAGCCCGTTGGTCATCACCAGCACGATGACCGCGCCCATCAGCCCCTTGACGACCGAACCGCGCCCGCCGCCCAGCGAATTGCCACCCACCACGGAGGCGGTCAGCGCCAGGATTTCCAGCCCCTGCCCGGTGTTCGGGCCCGCCCCCGACAGCCGCGCCGCGATCAGAAAGCCGGCCGATCCGGCGCAGGCCCCGGAAAAGACATACGAATAGAACACGGTGCTGCGCACCTTGATGCCCGCATTATGCGCCGACCGGCGCGAGCCGCCCACCGCAAGCAGGTGCCAGCCGGGGCGCGAGCGGGTCAGCACGATATGGACCACCACCGACAGCGCCAGCGCGGCCAGCATCGAGACCGACAGGCCCAGCGCCTCGCCGTCACCGATGAAATCCCAGGTTTCCGAGGTGGCGTCGGACAGTTGCACCAGCACGCCGAAATTCACCACCAGGATCTCATAGACCGCCCGCCCGATGATCAGGGTAACCAGCGTGGTCAGAAACGCCCGCAGCCGCAGATAGCCGACAAGATAGCCGTTCGCCGCGCCGAACAGCATCCCAACACCCAGCGCGGCCAGCCAGGCGACCCAGACCGGCAGGTGAAAGATGAAAAAGCATGCCACCGCAGCAAAGGCCCCCAGCGCGAAGATCGCGCCGACGGAAAGGTCGATCCCGCCGCCCAGCATGACCACGGTCAGGCCGATGACGACCAGGATGAACTCGCCCAACTGGCGGGTGGAATCCTGCAGCGCGTCAAGGCCGAAGAAGCCAGGGATGGCATGGCCAAAGGCGGCCACCACGACGACCAGCGCCAGAAACGGGATGGCGTTGTCGGTCCAGCGTTTTTGCAGGATCTCGCCGATGATGTGATCCGGCACAAGGTTGTAGCGCCAGGCCTGCAGCCGTTCGCGAAAGTTCATTCTTTGTCCGTCTGGGTAGCGGGGCGGCCGCGGCGGGCCGCCCCCGTGTCCTGGCTCATTCGCCGGCCAGCGCCTGCAGCGCCTTCAGATCCCAGCAGCTGTCAGGCCGCATGTTCTCTTTCGTGGTGACCTGTTCCAGCGTGTAGATACGGGCCGAGGCGGTGCCCGGCGCGATGCCCGATTGCAGCAGATACTTGATCATTGCCACCATGTTGTAGCTTTCGATGTAAAGCTCGGTGGTGACCACGGCGTCATAGGTGCCGTTTTGCAGCGTGTCGCAGTCGGCGGTCTTTTCGCCGCCGCCGGTGGTGATCAGCTTGACCTTGCCTGTCAGCCCCGCCTCGCGGATCGCCGCCGCCGTGCCGGTGGCGTCGCCATCCCAGAAGTCGATGATGGCGCAAAGGTCGGGGTTCTGCTGCAGCATCGTCGCGGTAACGGTGCGGGCGGTGGTCGGGTCCCAGTTCGACACCGGCTTGGCTGCGACCTGGATGTCGGGATGCTCGGCGAACACCTTCATGATGCCTTCATATTGATACAGGCTGGTGGCGTTCACCTCGTCGCCCTGCACCAGCCCCACCTTCTTTGAGGTGCCCTCGCCGCAGAAGCTGACCGCCGCCTGCGCTTCAAGCGCCCCAAGGTTGGTCCAGTCGCTGCCCAGATAGGCATCGGCGGCAAAATTGGCCGGGTTATCGATCAGCAGGACATAGATGCCCTTTTCCTGCGCCTTCTTCAGCAGCTTGGAGTAGGAGTTCAGGTCGGGCGCCATCACCACCAGCACGTCGGGCCGCGGCTCGGCGTTGATGGCATCGGTGATCGCTTGGGCACCGGCCTCGGTGGACCAGTTCGGATCGCGGGTCTCGAACACGCCGCCAAAGGCGGCAACCTCGCGTTTCAGGATCGCCGACCAGCCCTGCGCCAGGTCGAAGCCCATCGACAGCGGGATCAGGATCACGCGCTTGCCCTGCAGCTTGGCCGCATAGTCGGCCGGGCCAGGGTCGCTGTCGGCCAGGACGGGCGCGGCGGAGCCAAGGGCCAGCGCCGCCGCCGCCACGAGAGCCAGGGTTTTCATCACTTTCATGTCTCACCTCTCTGTTGTTGCTGCGGGCGTTTGCGCCCGTCGGGTTGTCAGATGTCGCCCTGCTGGGCAGTCTGTTCGTCGCGTGGGTTCAACAGGCCATCCACCACGATGGCGGCCAGCAGCACCCCGGATTTGATCAGGTTCTGGAACAGTTGCGGGATCTGCAGGATGGTCATGGCGTTCAGCATCAGCCCGATCAGCGCTGCACCGATCAGCACGTTGCGCACGCCGCCCTTGCCGCCCGACAGCCCGATGCCGCCGATCACCGCCACCATGACGATGTCGTAAAGCAGGGTCGAATTCACCACCCGGCTGTTGATCGACTGCAGGCTGGCCGCAGTCAGAAGGCCCGCCGCAAAGGCCGCCAACGCCGACAGCACATAGCGCAACAGCAGCATCGGCCGCACCGGGATGCCCGCATTGCGCGCCGCCACCGGGTTGTCACCCGCGAAATAGACATAGCGCCCCCATTTGGTGAACCGCAGGAACAGCCAGACCGCCAGCGCCATCAGCGCAAAGACATAGACATCGGCCGGGATGCCGCCGGGCCGCAGCGCGCCCAGGTCCATCATCCAGTGCCCCAGCGGCACCGGCACCGCGTCCTGCGAAATCACTTGCGACCGGACGAAGCCAAAGACAAAAGACCCGCTGGCCAAGGTCACAAAAATCGCTGGAACCTCGGCGTAGGCCACCAGAAAGCCATTTGCCAGGCCCACGGCCACCACACCAGCCAGTGTCAGGCCCAGCGCGGCCGCATCGGCCATACCGTCGTTCAGCAGGTGCAGATACCAGGCAACCGACATGGCCATGACCGCCACCATCGACAGGTCGATGCCACGGCCGATCACAACCACGCCCATGCCCAGAGCGAGGATGCCCAGCACCGAGATTGACCGGACGATGGCGATCAGGTTGCCGGGGGTAAGGAAGTCTGGCAAAGCCAGCGCCGCAACGACGAAAATCGCCACGGCGATCAGAAGCACGATCCGCTCCTGGTTCAACGCCCCCATGCCTGCTCCCCTGAACTGCCGCACTGAAACGGCAACGCCATCACTCTAAGGGCAAGTGAACCGATACGTCTATTGAGAATTTTCATCATCCACGGCTCTGTTTCACAAATCCTGTAAGGGATTCATCTCATGAATCCAGCGTGGTAGCTGGGATGCATGAGCAGACCCATACCCCCGACCTACAGGACCAGGAACTGGCCCGCCTATAACGAAGCGCTCAAGCGCCGCGGCTCGCTGACGATCTGGTTCGACCCCGAGATGACCTGGGACGCCGCACCGACAGGCAGGCGTGGCCGCCAGCAGAGCTACAGCGGTGAGGAGGATCAGAAAACAGCGTGGGGCGCTGATTTCCCGACGAACGCCATCCAGACCTGCCTGACGATGAAGGGTGAAGGGCGCCCGGAAAACAGTCCGGCGGACTGTTTTCAGCCCTGAACGGGCGAAGCCCCGGGGCGGTTCGGCATGGCGCTCCGGCAGACGACCGGGTTCGTCGAGAGCCTGCTGCGGCTGGTCGGTCTGAACTGGACGGTGCCCGACTTCAGCACGCTGAGCCGCCGCCAGAAGTCCCTGGCCGTCAACATCCCCTACCGCGGCTCCAAGGGGCCGCTGCACTTGTTGATCGACAGCACGGGCATCAAGGTCCAGGGCGAAGGCGAATGGCACGCTCGCAAGCATGGTGGTCCTATGTGTCACATCCCGGAAGGTGATATGGCTTTTTCTTGAACAACTCCGGCTTCAGATTGTGCCAGTCCTTCATCGCCTGCAAGGGTGTCCTGGCGCCCAGGG
>JACXUX010000397.1 GCA_014763725.1 Rhodobacterales bacterium | reverse complement strand
GCCCGCGCCCCCGATTGCGGGTTTTCGGCCACAGCGCCCTGAAAATGCCGCAAGGGCGGGGTTTCCCGCCCGCTTTCCGGCTTTTCCCCTTGCCAGCGCGCCCGGCGCGTGTTTACTCGACCCACGCAGTCCGGGGTGGTGGACCTCCCTCCCGGCGCGATCATGCCGAACAGGATCGGACACGGGCGCCCAGGGTTTCGGGCGCAGCGCCGCCCCACGGGGCCGCCGTCGCCGGTCCAGCCGGATCCCGTCTGGAACCAGAAGACACATGAGATCATCGAAACAACGTTCGCGTTCGAAATCGAACCGCCCGCGCGCCATCGGCAACATCATCAACCGGGTCTTCGACAGCTCGGGCCCCGAGGGCAAGGTCCGCGGCACGCCCCAGCAGATCATCGAGAAATACCTGATCCTTGCCCGCGACGCGCAGCTGTCGAACGACCGCGTCGCGGCCGAGAACTTCCTGCAGCATGCCGAACACTACACCCGCCTTCTGGGCGAGGCGCAGCGCGAACTGGCCGCCGAACAGGAAAACCGCCGCGGCTTCAACGAGGGCCAGGGCGGCAACGGCCAGCCCCGCAACGACCAGCAGCGCCCCCCGCGGGATGAGGCCGAAGGCTGGCAGCCCGACTGGCGCGCCCCCCGCGCGCCCGAAGGCTTCGGCCTGGCCGATGACGGGGATGGCGGCACGATGCTCGTCCCCACCCCCGAAGAGGCCCAGCCCGTCGCCTCGGCGCCGGCCGAACGCCGGCGCGAGGATCAGCCCCGCCGCGACCGCCGCGACGAGCCCCGCCGCGACGACCGCCGCCGCGAACCCCGGCCCGACCGCGAACCGCGGGCAGACCGGGAACCCCGTGCAGACCGGGAACCGCGCCCCGAACGCGCGCGCGTCGAACCGCCCGCCGCACCCGTCTTCGTGACGCCCCAGCCGGACCCCGCACCTCAGGCCGCAGCCGCCCCGCAGCCGCAGCCCGAACCCGCGCCCCAGACCGCGACCGAGGCCACCGAAGCCCGCCCGCGCAAGCCGCGCGCCCCGCGCAAGCCGCGGGCCACGGCCGAAGGCACCGCCGCACCCGAAGCCGCGGAATGACGCTCAGGCCGGGGGCGCCTGTCCCCCGGCTGCGGGCGCAACCGCCCGCGCCAGCGCTGAGAACCGCTCGATGTCGATCTCTTCTGCCCGGGCGGTGGGGGGGATGCCCACGCTCTCCAGCACGGCCTCGATCTGCGGCGCCAGACCCCGCAGGCTTGCCCGCAGCATCTTGCGCCGCTGGCCGAAGGCCATGGCCGTCACCCGCTGCAAGACCCGCGCATCGGCGGCAAAGCGCGGCACGGGCAGGGCGGTCAGATGCACCACCGCCGAATGCACCTTGGGCGCGGGGGTAAAGGCCTGCGGCGGCAGCATCAGCACCACCCGCGCCGTGCAGCGCCACTGCGCCAGGATCGCCAGCCGCCCATAGGCGTCCTCGCCCGGCCGGGCCACGATGCGCTCGGCCACTTCCTTCTGGAACATCAGCGTCAGGCTTTCCCAGAAGGGCGGCCAGACGGCCGGCGTCAGCCAGCGCACCAGCAGTTCGGTCCCCACATTGTAGGGCAGGTTCGCCACCACCCGGACCGGCGGCGTCAGCCGCCCCGTCAGGTCCAGTTCCAGCGCATCGCCCTCGACAACCTCCAGCCGCCCGGGATAGGCCGCCGCGATCTCGGCCAGCGCGGGCAGGCAGCGCGCGTCCTTCTCGACTGCCAGCACATGCCGCGCGCCCTCGGCCAGCAACCCCCGCGTCAACCCGCCGGGGCCCGGCCCCACCTCCAGCACATCGGCCGCCGTCAGATCCCCCGCCGCTCGCGCGATCCGCGCGGTCAGGTTCAGATCCAGCAGGAAGTTCTGCCCCAGCTGCTTGCGCGCCACCAGCCCATGCGCCGCGATCACCTCGCGCAAGGGCGGCAGCCCGTCTATCGTCGCCATCCGCGCCCGCCCCGATCCTGTTGCTTCCCGGCCAAATATCCCACGGGGGTGCGGGGGTGTGAAACCCCCG
>JACXUX010000396.1 GCA_014763725.1 Rhodobacterales bacterium | reverse complement strand
CTTCAACGAACTCGGCACCGCCGAGGTCGAACGCGTGGCCTGAAGCCGCCGGGGAAAGGGGGACTAACCTCCCGAGTGGGACTTCTGCAACAACGCCCCCTAGCGGCTGCGCGCGGGGTGGGGGCGCAGCAGGGCCAGCGCCTCGCGCCCGGCCTCGGTGCCGAAATGCGGCACCTGCGCCAGGCCCGGAAAGCGGGCGCGCACCTCGGCGGCCATCTCCTCGGGCAGGCGGGTCACGGTCGCCTCGGTCACCAGCAGGCTTTCGGCGGGAATGCCCTCGGCATAGACGATCTCGTGCCGGTCGAAGACCAGGCTGAAGTAGTCGACGACGCCGCCCTCACGGCGGAAGATCGTCTCGCCATCCGCCAGATGCTTGGCCTGGACCAGGATTTCCGATGTGGGCAGGCCCGGCGCCCGGTCGCGCTGATAGAGGAAGATGCGATGATGCGGGCTGACGATCAGGTCGCCCGCATTGCCCATGGCGCCCGCCGCGATCACCACCGGCGCAAAGGACCCCTGCGCGCGCAGCGTGGCCCGGCCGATCCAGCGCACCGGTTGCGGCCCGTGGTCGCGCGTCAGCACGCGGTCGCCGGGGGCCAGCGCCTCGATCGCGCGCTGTTCGCCCGTGGCCAGCGTGATCCGCGTGCCGCGGGCAAAGCTGACGCACAGCAGGTCGTGCAGCCGTGCCTCGGCCGGGTCGGCCTGGCTGGCGATCAGCGTATAGTCGACCCGCGGGGCCAGCGGCGACAGCGGCAGCGCATAAAGCGTGACGGTCGAGGTGCGGCCGTGCCCGCGGTGGCGCAGGATCAGCACCTCGACCCGTTCGCCATCGGCCGCCATCAGCGTGTGGCGCGCCGACAGCGTGACCGGATCGCCCGGCGCGCCCACGTCCGACCCGGGCGCCACGGTCTGCACCCCGTCCTCGCCCCCCCGCAGCATCAGCCGCATCGGCGCGGCGGCGCGGTCCAGTTGATAGACATCGCCCGCGCAGACATCCTCGGCCCCGCCGATGCCGTCGCCCACATTGGCCCCGGCCGTGACATAGACATCCGCCGTCGCAAAGACCTGCACCGCATGGGGCGGGGCGGGTGCGGCAAGGTCGGGCTGGGTCATGGGCGGTCCTGCGGTCTGGCGTTCCCGGGGTGTAGCACCCCCGCGCCGGGCCCGGAAAGCCCCGCCTTGCACCCGGCGCCCGGATGGGCCAGCCTGCCGCCGCAATGACAGGAGGGCAGGGGAATGGATCTGGGCATCCGCGGCCGGCGTGCGCTGGTCTGTGCGGCATCCAGGGGGCTGGGGCTGGGCTGCGCCCGTGCGCTGGCCGAGGCGGGCGTCGATCTGGTGATGAACGCCCGCGGCGCGGCGGCGCTGGAGGCTGCGGCGCAGGCGATCCGCGACGACTTCGGCGTGCAGGTCACCGCGGTGGCCGCCGACATCACCACGCCCGAGGGCCGCGCCGCCGTGACCGCGGCGGCCGACCAGGTGGACATCCTTGTGACCAACGCCGGCGGGCCCCCGCCCGGGATGTGGAGCGACTGGAGCCGCGACGACTTCATCCGCGCGCTGGATGCCAACATGCTGACGCCCATCGCGCTGATGCAATGGGCGCTGCCCGGCATGATCGACCGCCGCTGGGGCCGGGTGGTCAACATCACCAGCCAGTCGGTGAAATCGCCGATCCCGGCGCTGGGCCTGTCGAACAGCGCGCGCGCGGGGCTGACGGGCTTTGTCGCCGGCACCTCGCGCCAGGTGGCCCCGCAGGGGGTGACGATCAACAACCTGCTGCCCGGCATCCACGCCACCGACCGCGCCATCCAGCTGGACCGCGGCGTGGCCCAGGCCGAGGGCATCACCCTGGCCGAGGCCGCTGCCCGCCGCGCCGCCACCATCCCCGTGCGCCGCTATGGCACGGCCGAGGAATTCGGCGCGACTTGCGCCTTCCTCTGCTCGGTCCATGCGGGGTTCATCGTGGGGCAGAACATCTCGCTGGACGGCGGGGCCTTTGTCGGCACGATCTGACGCCCCGGGGCGGGGC
>JACXUX010000395.1 GCA_014763725.1 Rhodobacterales bacterium | reverse complement strand
CACCCGGTGGCGCAAGCGCCGTCAGCGGCAGGGCTTCGTGCGCGTGGAAGTGCAGGTCCGCAAGGAGGATGCCGCCCTCGTCCGGGACGTCGCCACCGCCTTGGGCGATCCCGAACGCGAGAGCGAGACGCGCGCCATCCTGCGCGAGAGGATTGCCACGCCCCGCAGCGGCGGTCTCAAGGCGCTCATTGCCTCGGCGCCGCTCGAAGGGATCGATCTCGACCGTCCCCGCGATTTCGGGCGCGACGTCTCCCTGTGAGCTTCCTGATCGACACGAACATCATCTCTGAAGTGCGCAAGGGCGACCGCTGCGACCCGACTGTGGCGGCCTGGTGGTCGGGCGTCGCTGAGGACGACCTGTGGCTCAGCGCGCTGGTGCTGGGCGAGATCCGCAAGGGCGTGGAACTGGCGCGCCGCCGCGATCCCACGAAGGCCGCCGCGCTCGAGGCGTGGCTCGGCGACGTGATTGCGGGCTTCGGCGACCGGGTTCTGCCCGTCGACACGGCCGTGGCCGAGGAATGGGGCCGGATGAACGCGATCCGTCCGGTGCCGGTCATCGACTTCGGCACGAACGGCATCATGGCGGCGACGGGCTATTGCAGGACAAGACGAGTCCGCCCGGCAAGGCGGTGCGCGCGATCGTCGACAACTACGCCGCACACAGGCGCGGCAGAGCGGGATCAGGTTGGTCGGCAAATTGTCCCGCGTGAGGCAGAACGGGATGATGTGGTGCACCTGAAGGGGTCCGGTGTTTCCGCAGCAGGCGCAGCACGGCGTCTGCTGGAGGGCGGCCCGGCGGATCGCTTTCCGGCGCGAGCCGCGCCCGCGGATGCGCGGCGTCCGGAACAGATGGCGCTCGTAGCAGGACCGCGAGCAGAATCGCCCGCTGGAATTCGTGCGATCGGACCGGACCGGCCTGGCGATGCGAAACGCGCCGCTGCAAGTCGCGCAGGTCCGTTCGACCAATTGCGCGGCGCGACGGCGTCCGTGCTCGCCGCAGTGTCGTGCGCGAGGGTCATGCAGGTTCCTGTCGATGATCGATCGGCATTGGCCGGATGGACTCCGGCGTGGCGGGGTCCACCGGCTTCTGGCTGGACTCCGGTGTCCGCGGGGTATCCACCCCGCGCGGCCGGCTAGATTTCTGAATTCACGGTGGTTTCAGGGCGCCGAGGCTAGATGCCTGACTCCGGTGGCTTCCCAAAAATCCGGCCCTGTCGCTGGCGATGTCCCGCGCTTCGCCCGCCAGCAGACGAATATCGCCAGGAAGGAACCGGAAACTGCCGTGGGATGGACCCCGGCCGGACCCTCGCTGGATGCCGGGGTCCAGGAGGCCCCCGTCAACGCAAAGGGGAGAGCGAGCCTTCCAGCGCACTCTCCCCATCTTGCCTTCGGAATAGCATGGATCTGTTGCAGGTGTCGAAGGAAAAAGTGTTGCAACACATTGGAGTCACTGCGCATTCAGGCGCGCGGCGATCTTGGTCAGCGCCAGTTGCCAGCGACGCCAGGCGGTCGTGCGGTCGCAGCCGAGCTCGCCGCTGATCTGCTTCCACGGCACCCGGGCGGCGCGGGACCAGACCAGCTTGCGCTCCGCTTCCTCGATCCAGAGCACCCAGTCGAAGGTCTGCTCGAGCCGGGTGATCGCGGCGGCCGAGGGCCAGGCCCGCATCGGCTGGGGTTCCATCGCCGCGATCTCGCGGCTGGTCCGCACGATGTCGGGCCAGGTGTTGAAGTAGCCCTGCGCCTTCACCGGCGGCAGCTTGCGCAGGGTGCGGAACGCCTCCTCGAAATGATCGGCGGCGCAGTCGGCGGTCCATTCGCGATCAGCCATGGTGCGCCTCCCTGTCGGAGGGACGCGGGCCGTAGAGCTTTTCGCCGAACTGACGGACCAGTTCACGCTCGGGCCAGGTGAGGCGGTCGTCATCGGCGGAGACCGCGAGGACGCCCTGTTCGTGCCAGCCCTCGCGCTTGACCTGTTCGGGATCCCGGCGTCGGCCGCCGTAGCCGTGGGGATGCCATCTCATGCGACACCTCCGTTCGTCTCGATCGCCCAGAGCAGCAGCGCGATGGCGTCGGCCTCGTTGTCGTCGCCCGGGCTGAAGCCGCGGGCGCGGACGGCGGCGACCATCGCGGCCTTGTCGGCGTTGCCCTTGCCAGCGGCGTGGCGCTTGATCGTGCCGACCGGAACGCCCTCGTAGTGCACGCCGCGCAACTCGGCCCATGCCGTCAGCGTGGCCATCAGCCCGCCGTAGATGTGGCTCGCGTCGGTGCCCGCGTGGCGGCGGACCTCCTCGAACCAGATGGCGGCGACAGGACCGGACAGCCGGTCGATCTCGGTCAGCCAGTTGGTGAAGCGCAGGTAGCGCATGCCACCGCCGTCGAAGCGCCCCGGGCGCAGCGAGACGGTCCCGCTGGTGATGAGACCGTCATGGCCGCGGATCGCCCAACCGGTCGAGGCGCCGAGGTCGAGCGCGAGGGTGGCGCAGAACCGTGGCCCCTGTGGGGCCGCGTAAGTGTTCCATCCCGGATGATCACATAGACCCTCGGCGCTCTGCGTTTCTCATGGCAAGATCGATCTTGTGGGACATTCGGAGCGGGGTGCGGACATGCTGA
>JACXUX010000080.1 GCA_014763725.1 Rhodobacterales bacterium | reverse complement strand
CAGGATCGAGTTGTCGTGCTTGCCCGAGAACACCGGCTCGAAGTCACGGCCGGCCTCCAGACCATAGACCGACTTCAGCAGGGCGGACGGCGCCTTGAAACCCGAGTTCGAGGTTTCCGAGGTGAAGGCCAGCTTCTTGCCCTTCAGATCCTCGACCTTCTCGATCCCCGAACCCGGATAGGTGATGATCTCCATCTCGTAGCCAAAGCTGCCATCCTTGGCGGCCATCATGGCAAACGGCCGGAAGCCGGCGCAGGCGACGGCCAGCGGGTTCGACCCGGTGTTGAAGCCCGAGATGTGCAGACGGCCCGCGCGCATCGCCTCGATCTGGGCGGCGTTGCTGTCGATCGGGAAGAACTGCACCTTCTTGCCGGTCACGGTCTCCATATGGGCGATGAAGTCTTTCCAGGCTTCGGCATAGACCGCCGGATCCTCGACCGGGGTATAGGCAAAGATCAGCGTGTCGGGATCGACCAGCGCGGCGGCGTCCGTGGGGATATCGGCGATCATGTCGCCGTCGGCATCCGTGTAACGGGCGTCAAGCTTGAACTCGGCCAGTGCCGGGAAAGCAAGACAAATCAAGGCGGTTGCGGAAAGCAGGTTGCGAAGCATGACAGGCTCCTTCGGGGGATTCATGGGGCCGCACTATCCCAGAAAAATGACAGACATGCGACAGTGCCGGACCTGTCCCCGGGATGGCATCCGATGCGCTTTCCCGCTGGGCGCGCTGCGAGCCCGCCTTTGTGAGGTCGTCTTTTTTTCGTTGCGTGGCTGACATGAAACCGTTGCGGGCGACGGCTATGCCGCCCCAGGTGAGGGTGGGTGCATGACTCTGGAAATCAACTCCCTGACCAAGATCTTCGGCACCGCCAAGGCGCTGGACGCTGTCACGTTTTCTGTTCCGACAGGCAGTCTCGTGGGCGTGATCGGGCGATCCGGCGCGGGGAAATCGACGCTGCTCCGCGCGATCAACCGGCTGTCGGATGCCACATCGGGCCAGATCCTGTTCAACGGTGCGGACGTGAGCGCCTACAAGGCGGCTGATCTGCTGCGCTGGCGGGCGCGCGCGGCGATGGTGTTCCAGCAATTCAACCTTGCGGGCCGGCTGGATGTGATGACCAACGTGCTGTTGGGCCGGCTGTCGCATGTGTCCACCCTGCGCGCGGCGCTGAACCTGTATTCCGAAACCGACCGCGCCATAGCCACGGCGGCGCTCGATCTGGTGGATATGGCCGATTACGCCGCGCAGCGCGCCGAAAGCCTGTCGGGCGGCCAGCAGCAGCGGGTGGCGATTGCCCGCGCGCTGGCGCAGGAACCCGAGCTGATCCTGGCCGATGAGCCGGTGGCCAGCCTGGACCCGCGCAACACCCGCATCGTGATGGATACCTTGCAGCGGCTGAACCGCGAATTCGGCATCACCATTCTGGTGAACCTGCATTCCATCGACCTGGCGCGGCACTATTGCGACCGGCTGATCGGCCTGCAGGGCGGGCGGATGTTCTTTGACGGCACCGCCGCGCAACTGACCGACGGCGTGGTGCGCGACCTTTACGGAATGGAAAGCGGCGAGGCCGGGGTGGAAAACAACCCGCTCTCTGCCGTGCAACCTGTGGCCAACATGGAGATGACAAAATGAAGACGACGATGATTGCCGCGGCGGTTGCCGCGCTGGTGGCAGCCCCCGCGCTGGCCGCGTCTGACGCCTGCAAGGCCGATGGCGAACTGACCTTTGCGGTGGTTCCCGCCGAAAACGCCTCGGGCTCGCTGGAGCGGTTCACCCCCACCGCCGACTACCTGACCAGCCAGATCGGCACCAAGGTCACGCTGCGCATCGCATCAGACTATGCCGCCGTGATCGAAGGCCACAAGGCCGGCAACATCCACATCGGCTGGCATGGTCCGGGGTCGTTCGCCCGCGCCTATCAGGTGACCGAAGGGCAAGTGACGCCGTTCGCTGCGCTGAACAACAATGGCGTGATCGGCTATTACTCGGTGATCTACGTCAAGGCTGACAGCCCCTATCAGACGCTGGCCGATCTGAAGGGCAAGAAGTTCGGTCTGGTCGATCCCAACTCGACCTCGGGCAACTTCGCGCTGCGCTTCTTCATGGACCGCGACGAAAAGATCATCCCCGAGCAGTTCTTCTCGGACGTCGTGTTCACCGGCAGCCACGAGAACGCCATCATCGCGATCCAGCAGGGCACCGTCGATGCCGCCGGCAACTGGTGGGACAACGAAAACTCGTCCAACCTGCGCCAGATGGAAACCAAGGGCATGGCCAAGTATGACGATTTCCGCATCGTGTGGAAGTCGCCGCTGCTGGCCGGTGCGCCGCTGGTCTATGTCAACAGCCTGTCCGAGCCGTGCAAGGCCGCGATTCAGGAAGCCTTCGTCAACATGAAGACCGTCTCGCCCGAGACCTACGCCAAGTTCAACGATGGCAAGGGCGAAGGGTTCGCTCCGGTCAAACTGGACGACTACCGCGACTCGATGGCGATGATCGCCTACGTCGACGACCTGCGCAAGAAGCAGTAAGGACGACAGGCCGCAGGCGCATCCCGCCTGCGGCCATGCCCATCATGGCCCAACGCATCCCCGCCCTTGCCCCCGAACGCGCCGCCGCGATCCGCGCGGCCTATGCCGATGTGCAACGCGCCAAGCGCCTGCGCACGCTGGGCGGTCTGGCGCTGCTGGCCTTCGCCTGCCTGATCGCCGCCTGGATGGCCGAGGTGAGCCCGGCGAAGTTCGCCGAAGGCATCCCGCGCTTTTTCAACTATTTCGCCAACCTGGTGCCCAAGATCGGCTTTGCGACCTTCGCCACCGACATGGCGGAATGGTATTGGGGATTCAGCCGCTGGATGCGGTTGCTGTTCGACACCATCCTGATCGCCTACACCGGCACCATCATCGGCGCACTGATCGGCGGCTATCTGTCGTTTGTTGCCGCCGAAACGCTGACCCAGACCAAATGGTTGGTCTTTGTCACCCGACGTTTCCTTGAATTCTGTCGCACCGTGCCGGAAATCGTCTTTGCGCTGATCTTCATCGTCGCTTTCGGCCTGGGTCCGCTGCCCGGCGTGATGGCGATCGCGATCCACACCATCGGCGCGCTGGGCAAGCTGTTTTCCGAAGTCAACGAAAACGCCAGCCTGAAACCGGTCGAGGGCGTGATGTCCACCGGGGCGGGCTGGCATGCGGCGATGATCTTTGGCGTGCTGCCGCAGGTGCTGCCGAATTTCGTCAGCTATGCGCTCTTGCGGTTCGAGATGAACATCCGCGGCGCGGCCGTCATGGGCTTTGTCGGCGCGGGCGGGATCGGGCAGGAACTGGTGACCGCGATCCGGCAATTCTATTACACCGACATTTCTGCGATCCTGATCCTGATCATCGCCACCGTGATGCTGGTCGATATCGGCACCGAAAAGCTGCGCCACATGATCGTCGGCGAAGGAGCGCATTGATGGCAGGCATCCGCACTGTTCTTCTGGACCGCGCCCGCGGGTTGCCGCCCGAACATCAGGCCCTGATCCATCCCGGCTGGCGGCGGCATCTGGTGCCATTTGGCGTGGTGTTTGCGCTGGTGGCCCTGTTCGTATTCGCTCTCGACCGGTTCGGCTTTACCTTCGCGCGCATCTTTGGCGGGATCGAGCAACTGGGCTGGATCATCTATTTCATGGTGCCGCCGAACGCCGAGGGGCAATTCCTGTTCTTTGCCCGTGCCCTGGGCGAAACCGTGGCGATTGCGCTCTTGGGCACACTCATTGGCGCGATCCTGGCCTTTCCGCTGTCGCTGCTGGCGGCGCGCAACGTGATGACCAACCGCATCGTGCAATTCATGTCGCGCCGCACCTTTGACGCGGTGCGCGGCATCGACACGTTGATCTGGGCACTGATCTATGTGAACGTGGTCGGCCTTGGCCCCTTCGCCGGTGTGCTGGCGATTGCCTCGTCGGACATGGCGGGCTTTGCCAAGATCTTTTCCGAAGCGATGGAGGCCACCGAAGGCAAGGCGTCCGAGGGCGTGCGCTCCACCGGCGGGCGGCGCAGCGCGGAAATCGCCTTTGGCCTGTTGCCGCAGGTCATGCCGGTGTTGATCAGCCAGGTGCTGTATTTCTTCGAATCGAACACACGGTCCGCCACCATCATCGGCATCGTCGGCGCGGGCGGGATCGGGCTTTACCTGTCTGACACCATCCGCACCGGTGAATGGCAGCAGGTGTCGATGCTGATCCTGATGATCCTTGTGGTGGTCAGCGTGATCGACGTGATTTCGACCCGACTGCGCTTTGCGATCATCGGCAAGCGCGGCTGATCGGGCGACCACCGCCTCGTCCGGGTGGGCCTGTCATTTGATCGTTATGCTGGACCGTTAACCACTCAGGCTGAACTGATCTATAGGAGAATTCCGATGTCCCTGTCCCTGACCCGCCGCAACGCCATGACCGCGCTGGCCGGTGCCACCGCCGTTCTGGCGGCCCCCGGCCTCGTGCGTGCCCAGACCAAGACGGTTGCCGTCTATACCGCCTTTGCCGATGCGGTGAACGCGCTGGCCCCCGGGTTCACGGCCGCCACCGGCCTTGCGATCGAAACCGTCGCCGCCGGGTCGGGCGAGTTGATCGCCCGCGTCAAGGCCGAGTCGGCCCGCCCCCTGGGCGACTGCGTGGTCTCGATCGGCGGCGAGGGCATCGACGCCGCTGCCGACCTGTTCGAGGCCTATGCGCCGGCCGGTTCGGACGCGGTGCGCGCCGACATCAAGACCAGCAAGACCTGGGTGCCCTTCTCGGTCACCGTGCCGGCCGTGCTGATGGTCAACACCACGCTGGTGGCCGAGGCCGAGGTTCCCACCACCTGGGCCGCGCTGGCCGATCCGAAATGGAAAGACCGCGCCGCCTTTGCCGGGGCCGACAAATCCGGCTCTGCCCTGATCCAGATGTTGCAGATCATCCACACCGCCGCAAATGACGACGCAGGCTGGGCGCTGTTCCAGCGGATGTTCCCGAACTTCATCGTCACCGGCAGCTCGGGCGCGGTGCCGCGCGGGGTTGCGGGCGGCGAATATGCCGTCGGCCTGACGCTGGAAGACAGCGCGCAGCGCTACATCGACGGCGGATCGCCTGCGCGCATCGTCTATCCGACCGAAGGAGTCGCGCTGTCGGCCGATGCCATGGCGCTGATCAAGGGCGGGCCGAACCCGGATGGCGCGAAGGCGCTTCTCGACTACATCACCTCGCCCGAAGGCCAGGCGGTGATCGTGGGCCAGTTCGGCCGCCGTCCGATCCGCGACGACGTGGCTGGCCCGGCCAACGTGCCCGCCGCCGCCGACCTGCCGGTGAACAACCCGGATCCGGCCTGGGTGCTGGAAGCAACCCCGAAATATAAAGACCTGTATCTGGCGCTTGCCCGTCAGTGAGCCGGTTGCCTTGACTGTGATGCAAACCCAAAAGGGGGCGGCAGCGCATGCCGCCCCCACCCATCTTGCGGTGCAGGGGCTGTCCAAGACGTTCGGGGATCATCGCGCGCTGGCCTCCATCGACCTCACTGTGGCGCGCGGCGAGCTGGTAACGTTGCTGGGGCCTTCGGGTTGCGGCAAGACCACGCTTCTGCGCTGCATCGCGGGGTTCATCGCGCAGGATGCCGGGCATATCCGGATCGACGGGCGCAGCCTGGACGGCAGCCCGCCGCACAAGCGCAATTTCGGGATGGTGTTCCAGGGCTACGCCGTCTTTCCGCATCTGACCGTGGCCGAGAACGTGGCCTACGGCTTGCGCGCGCGCGGCGTGGCGGCGGGCCAAAGGGCCGAACGGGTGGCCCGCGCGCTGGACCGGGTGCAACTGTCGCATCTGGCGCAGCGCTTTCCCGATGCCCTGTCGGGCGGGCAGAAACAGCGCGTCGGCATCGCCCGCGCGCTGGTGATCGAACCCGACCTTTTGCTGATGGACGAGCCCTTGTCGAACCTTGACGCCAAGCTGCGCGTCGAGATGCGGCAGGAAATCCGGCTGATGCAGCGCGAGCTGGGCATCACCACGCTTTACGTCACGCATGATCAGGACGAGGCGATGTCGATCTCGGACCGCGTCGCGGTGATGCAGGGCGGCGTGATCCAGCAGATCGCCCCGCCCGAGGTGGTGTTCGACGACCCCGCCAACGCTTTCGTCGCCGACTTCATCGGCGGCTGCAACTGGATCGAGGCCGAGGTGGCAGGCGACCCGGCCGTTTTGCACATCGCGGGCGAGGCGGCGCTGCCCCTGCCGCCCGCCGCCGGGGTGCGCGGTCCGGTGCGCGCCGGGATCAGGGCCGAGGATCTGGGCCTTGCCGCGCCAGACGCGCCCGGCCTGGCTGCGCGGGTGCTGGTGCGGTCCTTCCTGGGTCCGCGCACCCGGCTGCGGGTGGAAACCCCGGGTGGCTTGCGGCTGGATGTGGACCTGCCCTCGGCCGACTGCCCGCGCGAAGGCGATGCGCTGCGGCTGGCCCCGCTGCCGGGGCGCATCCGGCTTTATGCCCGTGACGACGGGCGGCGGTTGGCATGATGGGCCTGGCAGGCACCTTGAACCTGCGCCGCGCCTTGGCCGACCCCTGGATCCTGCTGGCCGGGGCGGCGCTTTTGTTCCTTCTGGTCTTTGTGGCCCTGCCGCTGGCCGAACTGGTGCGCCAGGCCTTCATCGGCCAGAAAAGCGGCGCCTTCGGGATCGAGAACTTTGTCAGCTTCTTCGGCTCGGGCTTTTTCCGCCGCGCGCTGAAGAACAGCCTTGTCTCGGCCACGCTGGCCACCATGATAGCGCTGGTGATCGGCTTGCCACTGGCTTTTGTCTTTGCGCGCTTCGATTTCCCCGGCAAGCCCTGGATCGAGGTGGCGATCCTGCTGTCGATGCTGTCGCCGCCCTTTGTCGGGGCCTATGCCTGGATCATCCTGTTCGGCCGCTCGGGCTTTGTCACTTTGGCCGCTCGTGATGCCGGGATCGGGCTGCCCACGATCTACGGCCCCACTGGCATCGCGCTGGCCTCGGCCTTCAGCCTGTTTCCGCTGGTGTTTCTGGTGGTGCGGGGGGCCTTCCTGCGGGTGGACCGCGGGCTGGAGGAAGCCGCGGCCAGCCTTGGCCGCCCGCCGGCCCGCGTGGTCTGGAACGTCACCCTGCCGCTGGTGATGCCGGCCATCGTGACCGCGGCGTTGCTGGTGTTCCTGGGTGCCATCTCGGACTTCGGCACGCCGGCGATTCTGGGCGAGGGCGACCGCTATCCGGTGTTGGCGACGCTGGCCTATTCGCTCTACATCTCGGAGATCGGCAGCGAGCCGGGCATGGCGGCCACCACCTGCGTCATTCTGGTGCTGATCGCCTTTGCGCTGGTGCTGGGCGCGCGTTTCCTGTCGATGCGGCGCAAGGTGGCCAATGACAGCGCGCCGAACCGCAGCCCCGATCCCCTGCCGCGCGGCCGGGCCCGGGCGATGACAGTTGCCGTGTCGGCTTTTGTCACGGTCACCAACCTGCCGCTCTTCGTCGTCCTGATCTCCTCGGTCCTGCAGGTGCGCGGCGTGGTGTTCCAACCCGTGCTGACGTTCGACAACTACGCCCGGGCCTGGGCGACCATCGGCAGCGCGCTGACCAACAGCCTGATGTTCGCCGGACTGGCGCTGGTGGCGACCGTGATCCTTGGCACGGCGCTGGGCTATTACGTCACCCGCCGGGCGGGGCCCTTGGCGCGGGCGATCGACCTTCTGGTGATGATCCCCTATGTCGTGCCGGGCACGGTCATCGGCATCGGCTATGCGCAGGTGTTCAACGGCCCGCCCTTGTTCCTGACCGGCACGGCGGCGATCATCGGCATCGTCTATCTGGTGCGCCGCCTGCCCTACATGACGCGCGCCGCCGCCTCCGCGGTGTTCCAGATCGACGCGACGCTCGAGGATGCGTCCCAGAACCTTGGGATGCCGCCGGCGCGGGGCTTTGCCGGCATCATGGTGCCGCTGATGCGGCCGGCCATCCTTGCGGGCGCGGCCATCGCTTGGGTCGAGATCCTGAACGAGCTGTCGGCCTCGGTCGTGCTTTATACTGGTGCTACCCGGACCCTGCCCATCGCAGCCTATCAGCAGTCGCTGGGCGGCGACGTGGGCATCGCGGCCGCCTATGCCGCGATGTTGGTGGGAATCACGGTCGCGGCGCTGATCCTGTTCGCGCTGGCGGGCGGGCTGCGCAATGGCGGACCGCCGACGACCGCGTGATGCGGTCAGGGCCTCCCGGACCGTCGATCGGACCATTTCGGGCGATCGGCATGGCTGCCCGCACTGGGCCAAGACCCGCGATGAGCGGGTTCGCAGCTGCTTTGAACCCGTGGCGGGGCCGCGGATCCTCGCCGACGAGGCACGGCACCGTCCAGCCGATCTCGACCATGACGGCAGCGATCTTTGCGACCTGGTCCGGCCCGTGCGCCTTCGCATTGCGGGCATAGGGCTGCAGCCTCGCCAGCGGCCATGTATGGACGGCCCCTGGCATGCAAGGGATCTTTGCGGACATTCAGGTGGTTCCCGACTTGCAGTCATGTATCCGGCCTGTTCACGCGGTCGATCCGACCGCTGGCCTCGATGGATTCCGTTGATCGACGCCTCATCACATCTGCGAGCTCAGGCGCCCTGTGGCCGCTTCAGGTCTGTCGATCACGGTCTCTGCCGAGTGCACCATCAGTCCGACGTCACCTTCGCAAGCGGTGGCTGCGTGCCTGTCGGCGCCGCTGCCACGTCCCGGTCAGGCCGCCGCGAGGCGCGGGGCTCGGTATTCCTCTTCCTTGCGCATCACTGCCCAGGCCACGCGTGCGATCTTGTTCGCGAGCGCCGTGGCGACGACGTTGTGCGGGCGCCGCGCCAGCATACCGCGCAGCCACTCCGAAGCCTGTTCAGGCCGCTGGATCTTCCAGCGCAGAACCGACTGCGCAGCGGTAATCATCAAACGCCGCAGCCATGGGTTGCCGCGTTTCGAGATGGAGCCGAGCATCTCTCGCCCGCCGGTGGAATGTTGCCTGGGCACAAGGCCCAGCCAGGCAGCGAACTGCCGCGCCGACTGGAAGTGGTCCGCATCGGGCACCGTGGCCGCAAGCGCAGATGCGGTGATCGGGCCGATGCCCGGTATCGTCGCCAGCCGCCGGCTAGCCACATTCGACCTGTGCCATGCGACGATCTTTGCTTCGAGTTCCGCGATCCTGACCTTCGGGGCTTCGTGCTGCTCCGCCAGCACGCGCAGGGCTTCACGCGCAACGTCGGGAATCCGATTGTCGTTGTCATCCTCGATGATCGCCACCGCCTTGCCGGTGTGATGGGCGCCCTTCGGGACGACGACGCCGAACTCGGACAGGTGTCCGCGGAGCGCCTTCACCAGCATCGTCTGCTGCCGAACCAGCAGCTCGCGAGCCCGATGAAGGGCCAGTACCGCCTGCTGCTCGGCGGCTTTGATCGGCACGAACCGCATGCTCGGCCGCGTGACGGCTTCGCAGATTGCCTCCGCGTCGGCCGCATCATTCTTGTGCCGCTTGACGTATGGCTGGACATACTGCGGCGGCATCAGCCGCACATCGTGCCCGAGGGACGCAATCTCACGCGCCCAGTGATGCGCCGAACCGCAGGCCTCGATCCCCACCACGCAACGGCGAAGCTGCGAGAAGAAATCGATCACCTGGTTGCGGCGCAGTTTCTTTCTCAGCAATACGGCACCGGCCGCATCGGCACCGTGGACTTGAAAGACATTCTTGGCGATGTCGAGACCGATTGTCGTGATAGTCATGGACTTGCTCCCTCCAAGTTGAACGGTGCCACCGTAGCACCGAGCTTTGGGTGGGGCCGTCCATCCCATCACATCTCGATCCGCTCGGGGGCAAAGCTCAGCGTCATGGTGGGCAAGGATCCTCGATCGGGTGGATGCCGGTGGCTTCCGGACTCCGGGGTCCAGACTGGACTCCACACGGGGTCCAGCGGCCACCGGGGGTGTCCAGCATCAAGGGTTTGAATTTGCGGTGTTTCAGGCGGGTGCAGGCAGCGGTGGCTTCCGGGTGGACTCCCAAAAATCCAGCCCTGTCGCTAGGGTCAGGACTCGTTCTTGTTTCATGGCAAGAACATGACGGTTGCGGCGAGGGTGATAGCGGAGAGGAAGACCTTTGGGCACCTGTCATAGCGGGTGGCGACCCGTCGCCAGTCTTTCAGGCGCCCGAACATGAT
>JACXUX010000394.1 GCA_014763725.1 Rhodobacterales bacterium | reverse complement strand
AGACCGGATCGCGTGAAGCTTTCATGACGGACGACACCCCTGCCCCCGCCCGCCGCGCGCTGTGGCACTCGATCGCCGGCACGCTGGAATCCGAGATCGCCCGCGGCCACTATGCCCCCGGCGACCGGCTACCGACCGAGGCGGACCTGGCCGCGCGCTTTGGCGTCAACCGCCACACGGTGCGCCATGCCCTGGCCGATCTGGCCGCCCGCGGCCTGACCCATTCGCGCCGCGGCGCGGGGGTCTTTGTCGCGGCGCGCCCGACAGACTATCCGCTGGGCCGGCGCGTGCGGTTCCACCAGAACCTGACGGCCGCAGGCCAGACGCCGGGCCGGCGGCTCTTGCGGCGCGAAACCCGCCCCGCCGATGCGCGCGAGGCGGCCGAACTGGCCCTGCCCCCCGGCGCCGGCGTGCATGTGGTCGAGGGGCTGTCGCTGGCCGACGGGGTGCCGCTGGCCTTCTTCCGGTCGGTCTTTCCGGCCGACGCCCTGCCCGGGCTGCTGGCGCGGCTGGACGACTCGCCCAGCTTCACCGCTGCGCTGGCGGCCGAGGGCGTGGCCGACTACACCCGCGCCCGCACCCGGCTGACGGCCAAGACCGCCCATCCCGCCATCGCGCTGCACCTGCAGATCCGCGACGGCGCCCCCGTCCTGCGGGCCGAGGCGGTGAACCTGGGCCCCGACGGGCGGCCCGTCGAATTCGGCACTACCTGGTTTGCCGGCGACCGCGTCACGCTGACCGTCACACCCGAGTGAAGGCGGCAGGTTGTCACGGGGCCGACACAGAGTCGCTTTATCCACAGTCGAAATCAGCCGAGCTGTAAAAGATGACCCTGTTGCCCCCGTTGCGCCTGACCGGTGCCGAAATCCTGCGCGACGGCGAAATGCAGCGCCGCTCGATCGCTCTGGCCGATGGCCGGATCACCCGTGGCCCCCTGCCCGAGGTGGACCTGACCGGCTATCTGGTGCTGCCCGGCATCATCGACCTGCATGGCGACGCCTTTGAACGCCATATCGCGCCGCGCACGGGGGCGGCCTTTCCGATGCGGGCGGGGCTGGCCAGCACCGACCGCGATGCCGCGGCCCATGGCGTGACCACCGCCTTCCTGGCCCAGGGCTGGAGCTGGGAGGGCGGCCATCGCAGCCCCGACTATGCCGAGGCGCTGATGGAGGCGCTGGACGCCTATCGCCCGCATGCCCTGACCGACCTGCGGGTGCAGGTCCGGGCGGAAACCCATCTGGTCGACCAGGGCCCCCGCCTGATCGAGGCGGTGCGCCGCCATCGCGTGGGCTTTGTCGTCTTCAACGACCACACGGCCGAGGTGCAGGACATGCGCCGCATGCGCCCGGTGGACTTTGCCATGCTGGCGCGCAAGGTGGGCCGCACGCCCGAGGACTATGGCGTCACGCTGGACCGCGCGCTGGCCCGCGCGCACGAGGTGCCGCGGCATCTGTGCACCCTGGCCGAGTCCTTTGACGAGCTGGGCGTGATCTACGGCAGCCACGACGACCCCGATGGCGAGACGCGCGAACGCTATTCGATGATCGGCGCCCGCATCGCCGAATTCCCCACCAACCGCCGCGCGGCGGCGGCGGCGCGGGCGATGATGAACCCGGTGCTGATGGGCGCGCCCAATGTGGTGCGCGGGCGCAGCCAGGCGGGCAATGTCTCGGCCAGCGATCTGGTGGCCGAGGGGCTGGTCGATGCGCTGGTGTCGGACTACCACTATCCGGCGCTGGCGCTGGCGGCCTGGGAACTGGTCGACCGGGGCCTTGCGACCCTGCCGCGGGCCTGGGCCATGATCTCGACCCGGCCGGCGGAAATCCTGCGGATGCCCGACCGCGGCCGGCTGTCCCCCGGGCTGCGCGCCGATCTCTGCGTGGTCAATGCCCGCACCCGCATGGTCGAGGCCACGATCACCGGCGGCCGGCTGTCCTGGCTGGCGGGCGAAGCCGCGCGCCGCTTCCTGGCCGTGCCGCAGATCCAGCGCGCCGAGATGTCGGCGGGGCCGCTGGCGGCGGAATAGCCCGGCCCCTGCCAGCGCCCCCGTCCGGCCC
>JACXUX010000079.1 GCA_014763725.1 Rhodobacterales bacterium | reverse complement strand
TTCCACGGTTGTCCCAAGGAAGAAATCGAGCTAATCTGCCGCTACTTGCTTACCGAAGGGGGCGTCAATACGATCATCAAGCTCAACCCCACCCAACTCGACCGTCCCTACCTTGAAGAACTGCTCCACGACCGAATGGGCTACAAGAACCTTCAGGTCAATCCCAAAGCCTGGGAAATCTCGCTGTCGCTGGATGAAGCTGTGGCCATCGTGGAGCGTCTGGAGCCGTTGGCCCAAGAGCGCGGCCTGCAGATCGGTGTCAAGTTCTCCAACACTCTGGAATTGGTGAACAAAGAAAAATACTTCAGCGACGAGACCATGTACATGAGCGGGCCGCCCCTGCACACCATCGCGGTCACCCTGGTGGAGGAGTGGCGCAAGAGAGTGGGCAACCGCTTCCCGATCACTTTTGCCGCCGGCATCGACCGGGAAATCGACCTGCTGGCCCCGATCCGGGTGCGGGCCGACCATCTGATCGACACGTCCGACATGTCGCCGCACGACCTGAAGGCCGAGATCGCCCGCTGGTTCGGCCATGCCGGCGGCGCGCGCATGGCCGTGTCGGTGCAGAGCTTTTCCTACAAGCGCGGCATCCCGCGCGGGGTCGACATGGTGTTCGACTGCCGCTTTCTGGACAATCCGCACTGGGTGCCGGCGCTGCGCGACCTGGACGGGCGCGACCCCGCCGTGGCCTCCCATGTCATGGCCGATCCGCAGTTCGCCCCCTTCTTCGACCGGATCGCCGATCTGGTGCTGTTCCTGCTGCCCGCCCAGCTGGACGAGGGCAAGGCGCATCTGGCCATCGCCTTCGGCTGCACCGGCGGGCAGCACCGGTCGGTCACGGTCGCGGAAAGATTGGGCGACCGGCTTGCAGAAGCCGGCTGGGCAGTGTCAAAACGCCATAGGGAACTTGAGCGTCGGGCGGCCGCGGCCCCCGGCACGGGTGGGATGTCGGGCGCGTGATCGGGATCGTGATCGTCGCACATGGTGGGCTTGCGCGCGAATATCTTGCCGCGGTCGAACATGTGGTGGGCAAGCAGCAGGGCATGGTCGCCATCGCCATCGAGGATGAGCATGACCGCGCCGCAAAGCAGATGGAAATCTGCGCCGCGGCCGACGATGTCGACACCGGCGACGGCGTCGTGGTGGTCACCGACATGTTCGGCGGCTCGCCCTCGAACCTGTCGCTGCGGGCCTGCGTCCAGACCGACCGGCGCATCGTCTATGGCGCGAACCTGCCCATGCTGATCAAGCTGGCCAAGTCGCGCGGCCTGCCCGTGCCCCAGGCGGTCGAGGCTGCGCTGGAGGCCGGGCGGAAATACATCAACAGCCTGGACCTGGGCCCGCAGCGAGAGCGGACATGATCGAACGCACCCTGCGCATCGTGAACGAAAGGGGGCTGCATGCCCGTGCCTCGGCGCGGTTCGTGGAATGCGTGGAACGTCACGACGCCCGGGCCGAGGTGGAAAAGGACGGGATGCGCGTGTCGGGCGATTCGATCATGGGCCTGCTGATGCTGGGGGCCGCGCGCGGCACCTCGATCACGCTGCGCGTCTCGGGGGCCGAGGCCGAACGGCTGGCCGATGCGCTCGAGGCGCTGGTGGCCGGCCGGTTCGGCGAAGACCGCTAGGCGGGCCGCGCGGTGACCGACACCCGCACCGACAGGCGCACGGGCACCCCCGGGGGCCCCCGTTTCTCCGACGCGCCGGACTTCCGCCCCTATGACAAGCGGCGGCTGTCCTATGCCGGCACCTTTGACGATCCGCGCAAGGCCGCGGTGATCCGCAGCCTGGAATGGGCGACGGGCAAGCTGACGCTGCTGCGGCTGATCCGCCGGTTCGAGGCATCCGAACGCGTGACGGGTCAGGCCTTCTGGCCCAAGGCGCTGGGGATGATGGGCATCGACCTGCTGACCCCGGCCGACCAGATCGCCCGCATCCCGGCTGCGGGTCCGGTGGTGGTGGTGGCCAACCATCCGCACGGCCTGGTCGACGGGATGATCCTGGCGGAACTGATCGGGCGGGTGCGCACCGACTACAAGATCCTGACGCGGTCGCTGCTGACCGGGGTCGAGGAGATCGCGGAATTCATGATCCCCGTGCCCTTCCCGCATGAGGCCGACGCCCAGCGCCAGAGCCTGGAGATGCGCCGCCAGGCGATGGACCATCTGGGCTGCGGCGGGGTGGTGGCGCTGTTCCCGTCCGGCACGGTGGCCACGTCCGACGGGTTCTGGGGCCGGGCGGTGGAACGCGAATGGAACCCCTTCACCGCCAAGCTGATCCTGAAAAGCCGCGCGGCGGTGGTGCCGATCCACTTCCCGGGCCAGAATTCGCGCGCCTATCAGATCGCGCACCAGATCTCGGCCACGCTGCGGCAGGGACTGCTGCTGCATGAGGTGGTCCACGCGCTGAACCGCCCCCAGGCGCCGGTGGTGGGCCAGCCGATCCCGGCCGAGGCGCTGGCCGACTGGGCCGCGAACCCGCGCGGCTTCATGGCCTGGCTGCGCGACCACACGCTGTCGCTGGGCGATCAGCGGGTGGGCACCGCATCGCCGCCCCCGCGATAGTCGTAGAAGCCGCGCTGCGTCTTGCGGCCCAGCCAGCCCGCCTCGACATACTTCACCAGCAGCGGACAGGGCCGATACTTGGTGTCGGCCAGCCCGTCATGCAGCACGTTCATGATGGCCAGGCAGGTGTCCAGCCCGATGAAATCGGCCAGTTCCAGCGGGCCCATCGGATGGTTGGCGCCCAGCTTCAGGCTTTCGTCGATCGACTTCACGTTCCCCACGCCCTCGTACAGGGTGTAGACCGCCTCGTTGATCATCGGCATCAGGATGCGGTTGACGATGAAGGCGGGGAAATCCTCGGCGCTGGCCGCGGTCTTGCCCAGGCGCGCCACCACGCCGTGCAGCGTGTCCCAGGTTTCCTGGTCGGTGGCGATGCCGCGGATCAGCTCGACCAGCTGCATCACCGGCACCGGGTTCATGAAGTGGAAGCCCATGAACTTTTCCGGACGGTCGGTGCGGCTGGCCAGCCGCGTGATCGAGATCGAGGACGTGTTCGACGTCAGGATCGTATGCGGCCGCAGATGCGGCAGCAGGTCCTCGAAGATCGCCTGCTTGACGGTTTCGCGTTCGGTCGCGGCCTCGATCACCAGATCGGTGGCGCCCGCATCGGCCAGCCGCAGCGTGGTGCGGATGCGGCCCAGGGCGGCGGCCTTGTCCTCGGCGGTGACCTTGCCGCGGCTGACCTGGCGGTCCAGGTTGCGGTCGATGGTGGCCATGGCCTTGTCCAGGCTGGTCTGGCTGATGTCGGTCAGCACCACGTCATAGCCCGCCAGCGCGAAGACATGCGCGATGCCGTTGCCCATCTGGCCTGCGCCGACCACGCCCACCGTCCGAATGTCCATCGCCCGCTCCTGCGCCTGTATCTTTGCGGGGACGTTAAGCGCCCCTGCCCCTGCGGTGCAAGGGCGGCGGTTGGCAAGAATGCGAATCGAATTGGCGCGTTAGCGAATGCGAAACCCTGCGCCCGCAGGATGGCCACGGGTGAATCGCATTCTGGGTGGGTGCAATGGCTTACGAATCCGCGGGCGACGGGGCGCTCGACTATTTTCCATGCCGATACGGGGGCTCGCGGGTGTTGTTCCGCGGACCGGCGCGCGATCTGCGCCAGCCCTATCTGGCGGCCCTGGGGGGCACCGAAACCTATGGCAAGTTCGTGGATCGGCCCTGGCCCGCGCGGGCCGAGGCGGCGCTGGGTCTGCCGGTGGTGAACCTGGGCTGCCCCAACGCCGGGCCCGATGTCCTGCTGGCCGAGCCTGAGGTGACCGCGATCGCGCGGGGCGCGCGGCTCAGCATCATTCAGGTGGTGGGGGCGGCGAACCTGTCGAACCGCTATTACAGCGTGCATCCGCGGCGCAACGACCGCTTCCTGCAGGCGACGCCGGCGCTGCAGGCGCTGGTTCCGGGGATGGACTTTGCCGAGGTCGCCTTTACCCGCCACCTGCTGCTGGCGCTGGCGGCGACGGCGCCCGAGGCGCTGGCCCGCGTGGTCGAGGAGCTGCGGCGCACCTGGACCCGCCGCATGACCGAGCTGTTGCAGCGGATCGAGGGGCGGGCGCTGCTGCTGTGGCTGACCGACCGGCCGCCGCCGCCGCCGGGCACGCTGGATCTGACGGCCGATCCGCTGCTGGTCGATGCCGCGATGCTGGCGGCGCTGCAGCCGCACTGCCGGGGCGTGGTCAGCGCGGTCTATCCGGCCACCGCCCGCGGCGGGGCGGGCATGGTCTGCAGCCCGATGGAGGCGCCGGCCGCCGCCGAACTGCCCGGCCCCGCCGCCCATGCCCTGGCGGCCGAGGCGCTGCTGCCCGCGCTCGGCCGCGGCGTGCCGGTCTGACGCCTGCGGAATTGCCCGCGGGCCCCGGGCGCGGTATCAGGGGGTGTCGCATCTGCCGGGAGGGGAACCTGATGCCTGCCGATACCGTCGTGATCACTGCCGCCACGCGCACGCCGATGGGGGCGTTTCAGGGCGCGCTGGCCGCCTGTTCCGCGCCCGACCTGGCCGGCCATGCTATGGCCGCCGCGCTGGCCCGCGCGGGCCTGCCCGCCGGCTCGGTGGACGAGGTGATCCTGGGCAACGTGCTGCCCGCGGGCCTGGGCCAGGCCCCGGCGCGGCAGGCGGCGCTGGCGGCGGGCCTGCCGCTGTCGGTGCCCTGCGCGGTGGTGGCCAAGGTCTGCGGATCGGGGATGAAGTCGGTGATGCTGGCGCATGACGCGATCCGCGCGGGCAGCGCCCGCATCGTGATGGCGGGCGGCATGGAAAGCATGTCGAACGCGCCCTATCTGCTGGACCGGGCGCGCGCGGGCTATCGCATGGGCCACGGCCGGGTGCTGGACCACATGTTCCTGGACGGGCTGGAGGACGCCTATGACAAGGGCCGGTCCATGGGCACCTTTGCCGAGGATTGCGCCGACCGCTACGGCTTTGGCCGCGAGGAGCAGGACCGTTACGCGCTGGACTCGCTGTCCCGCGCGCGCGCGGCCATCGCCAGCGGCGCCTTTGCCGCCGAGATCGTCCCGGTGGGCGAGGTCACCCAGGATGAGGCCCCCGGCCGCGCCCGGCCCGAGAAGATCCCGACGCTGAAACCCGCCTTCCGCCCCGGCGGCACGGTGACGGCGGCCACGTCGTCGTCGATCTCGGACGGGGCGGCGGCGCTGATCCTGGCCTCGGACCAGGCGGCGCGCGACGCGGGCATGGCGCCGCTGGCGCGCATCCTGGGCCATGCCAGCCATGCGCAGGACCCCGCCTGGTTCACCACCGCGCCCATCTTTGCCATCGGCAAGCTGCTGGACCGGCTGGGCTGGCAGGCCGCGGATGTGGATCTGTATGAGATCAACGAGGCCTTTGCCGTCGTCGCCATGGCGGCGATGCGCGACCTGGGCCTGCCGCACGACCGGGTGAACGTGAACGGCGGGGCCTGCGCGCTGGGTCACCCGATCGGCTGTTCGGGCGCGCGCATCCTGGTCACGCTGATCCATGCGCTGCGGGCGCGGGGCCTGCGGCGCGGCATCGCCAGCCTGTGCATCGGCGGGGGCGAGGCGACCGCCATCGCGGTCGAGGTGTGATCCGCTGCGCGGCCCGGGCACGCTGGACTGGAGCGGGTAGCGGGAATCGAACCCGCCCCATCAGCTTGGAAGGCTGAGGCGCTACCACTACACCATACCCGCCGCTCTGCCTCGTCGGATAGCATCCGGGCGGGACGGCGCGCAAGGGGCAGGGCCGGGTGCGGAGTCGGACGGCCGCGGTCAGGCGGGCAGCGGCTCGATCAGCTGCGGCCCCTCGACCCGGTTGGAATTCACCGCCGGATCGACCCGGTGCATCGCATAGACCCCCGGCCCCCGCGGCCGCATCAGCCGCGCGGCGCCGTGCCCCGCCTCGCCCAGCCACAGCGGCCAGTCCTCGGGCGGCAAAGTCAGCGGTTCGCGGTGGTGCAGCCGCGCCATCTCGGGGCCTGCCTCGGTCGAGACGATGGCACAGGTGGTCAGCCGCGCCCCCGCCGGGCCCCAGTCCTGCCAGACGCCGGCAAAGGCCAGCACCGACCCGTCGGCGGGCGTGATATACCAGGGCAGCCGCGCGCCACCCGGCCCCTCGGTCCATTCATAGAAGCCGGTCGCGGGGATCAGGCAGCGCCGTTCCCGGATCGCCTGGCGGAAGGCGGGCTTGACCGCCACCGTGTCGGACCGGGCGTTGACGATCAGCGGCCCGTCGGTGGGCGTCTTGTACCAGGCGGGCACAAAGCCCCAGCGCATCGCGCGCAGCCGCCGCACCCCCGCATCCGAGGTGACGGCCAGCACCGGCTGGGTGGGGCAGATGTTGAACCGCGGCCCCTGCGGCAGGTCGTTGTCGGCCGCCGCCCCGAACAGGCGCGCCAGGGCATCGGCGGGATAGGTCAGGGTAAAGCGGCCGCACATGCGCACAGTCTGCCCGGGGGGCTGTGCCGCGGCAAGCCGAGGGGCGCCTGCCGCGCCCCCCCGCCCTTGTCACTTGCGGGTGATCCGGCCGTCCAGCGCGGGGGCATAGGGCCCCACCTTGGCCAGATAGGCCGCCGTCACATCGGCGAGATCGGGGCCGAAGTCATAGGCGCGGGCGGCATCGCGGAACATCCGGTAGCCGTCGCCGCCGTTGCGCACATAGTTGTTGGTCACCGCGCCATAGCTGCGCGCGGGGTCCAGCGGAACCCAGGTGCCGCCCTCGTTCACCATCACGTCCGACACGCGGCTGCCCGCGGGCTGGGCCGGGTCGAAGGTGAACTTCAGCCCCGCGACCTGGGGGAAACGGCCCGCGCCCTCCTCGACCTGGCTGACGCCGTTTTCCAGCGCGGCCAGGATCTGCGCGCCCGTCGCCTCGAAGGTCGACAGCGTGTTCTGGAACGGCAGGACCGACAGCACCTCGCCCATCGTGACCGGCCCCGCGTCGATCGAGGTCCGCAGCCCGCCGCCGTTCTGGATCGCCACCGTGATGCCCTGGTCGCGCACGCGGTCCAGCATCGCCTCGGCCACCAGATTGCCCATCGCGCATTCCATCTGGCGGCAGGTGTCGCGGCTGCCGTCGATGTCGGCCGTCGTCTCGGCCACCACGCGGGTCTTCAGTTCCTCGATCGGGCCGGCCAGTTCGCGCACACGCGCCTCGATCTCGGGGTCGGGGGTGACGCTGGCATCCAGCAGGATCGTGTCGCCGCCGGCATGGATCAGGTTGCCCGCATCGTCGAAGGTCAGCTCGAGATGCCCCAGATACTTGGTATAGGCATAGGCCTGCACCACCGGCACCACGTCATTGCCGCGGCTGACCATGGTCGGATAGGCGCCGGCGCGCTTGGGGTCGGACGACGACAGATAGGTGTGGCTGTGCCCGCCCACCACGGCGTCGATGCCGGGCACGGCGGCGGCGATTTCCTGATCCTTGCGATACCCCACATGGGTCAGCGCGATGATCCGGGTGACGCCCTGCGCCTCAAGTTCCGCGACATCGGCCTTCAGGCTGTCGATTTCATCCTGAAAGATCACGTCGGGCCCGGGGCTGGACGTATCCACCGTATCGGTCGCCAGGACCGAGACCAGGCCGATCTTCTGCCCGCCCACGTCCAGCACCGTGTGGTTCTGCACCTTGCCGCCCAGCGCGGCCGATCGCGAGAGGTCCAGGTTGCCCGAGATCACCGGAAAGCTGACCTTGCCCAAAAAGGCCGCCAGCCCGTCTGGCCCGTCGTCGAATTCATGGTTGCCCACCGCCATCGCGTCGAAGCCGATCTTCTGCATCATCTCGGCTTCCACCTCGCCCTTGTAGGCGGTGTACATCAGGCTGCCCTGGAACTGGTCGCCCGCATCCAGCACGATCACGTTCTGGCCCGCGGCCTGCAGCGCGCCGCGCAGCTCGTTCACCTTGGTATACAGCCGCGCCACGCCGCCAAAGCATTCGTTGGCCTCGGCCTCCTTGGCCGAACAGGTGCTGTCGAAGCGGTTGATCGCCTCGATCCGGCTGTGCACGTCGTTCACATGCAGCACATGCAGGGTATAGTCGGCTTTGGCAACGCCCGCGGTCAGCGCCATCAGCGCGGCAGAGCCAAGAAGTCTGGGCAGCATCGGCAATCTCCCTTGTCGGTTCCGGAACGGTTGGTCAAATCGTGACAGATGTCACAGTTCTGTCACAACCCCGGGCGGTAAATCCGCCCATAGCCTGCCGCCCCGCGATGACGCCGCGATGACAGCCCCGCGGGGGCATTGACCGGCCGCCCGCCCGGGTGCATGACGCGGGCATGCTGATCTACAAGATTTTCCGCCGCCCCGAATGGGATGCCTTCCGCGCCGCGGGCCTGACGCTGGGTGCGCCGGTCGACCTGGCCGACGGGTTCATCCATTTCTCGACCGCGGCCCAGGTGGCCGAGACCGCGGCGAAACATTTCGCCCGCGAAAGCGATCTGGTGCTGGTAGCGCTGAACCCCGACCGGCTGGGCCAGGACCTGCGGTGGGAACCCTCGCGCGGGGGGCAGCTGTTCCCCCATCTCTACCGCCCTCTGCGGCTGGACGAGGTGGTCTGGGACAAGTCCCTGCCGCTGGGTGCCAGCGGCCACATCTTCCCCGAAGGTCTGTGGTGAACCCGGTCGAGGCCGCAGCCCTCTGGCTGGCCCACCGGATGGACCCCGAACGCGCCCATGACCTGGCGCTGCGGGGGCTGCGCGCAGGCGTCGTGCCGCTGGCGGGGGTCGTGACCTCGCCCCGGCTGGCCACGCGGGTGGCGGGGCTCGACCTGCCCAACCCCGTGGGCCTGGCCGCGGGCTTCGACAAGAACGCCACCGCGCTCGGGCCGCTCACCCGCGCGGGCTTCGGCTTTGTCGAGGTGGGCGCCGCCACCCCCCGCCCCCAGCCCGGCAACCCGCAGCCGCGGCTGTTCCGCCTGACCCAGGACCGCGCCGCGATCAACCGCTTCGGTTTCAACAACGACGGGATGGCGGCGATCGGCGCGCGCCTGGCCGCGCATCCGCGCGGCCCGGTGCCGGTGGGCCTGAACCTGGGCGCCAACAAGGACAGCCCCGACCGCGCCGCCGATTTCGCCCGGGTGCTGGCCCATTGCGGGCCCCATGTGGACTTTGCCACGGTCAACGTCTCCTCGCCCAACACCGAACGGCTGCGCGACCTGCAGGGTCCGGCGGCCCTGGCCGCGCTGCTGGCCGGCGTGATGGACACGCGCGCCGCCCTGCCGCGCCCGATCCCGGTGTTCCTGAAGATCGCGCCCGACCTGACCGACGAGAACCTCGCGGCGTTGGCCGAGGTTTCGCTCGCCTCGGGCATCTCGGGCCTCATCGCCACCAACACCACGCTCGCCCGCGACGGGCTGCGCAGCCCGCTGCGCGACCAGGCGGGCGGTCTGTCGGGCGCGCCGCTCTTCGAACGCTCGACCCGGGTGCTGGCGCGCCTGTCGCAACTGACCGGGGGCCGACTGCCGCTGATCGGCGTGGGGGGTGTGGCCACCGCCGACCAGGCGCTGCAGAAGATCCGCGCCGGCGCCAGCGCCGTCCAGTTCTACACGGCGCTCGTCTACGGCGGCCTGTCGCTGGCCGCACGGATCGCGCGCGACCTCGACGACCTGCTGGCCCGCCAGGGCTTTGCAAACGTGGCCCAGGCGGTCGGCACCGGCCGGTCGGACTGGCTCTGACCCTGCCCCCTTCCTCTTGACCCAAATACCCCGCGGGGGTCCGGGGGCGCGAAGCCCCCGGCCTCTCCGCCCGCACACCGCAAGGGCTAAAGGCGCGCCTTGGCCTCGGCCCGCGGATACAGCCGCGCCATCGTCACCCCGCGCACCAGGTTCAGCCCCATCAGCGCCGCCCACAGCCCGTGGTTGCCCCACAGCGGCAGCAGCACCGCCACCAGCCCGGCATGGACCGCGACCGACACGATCATCGCCTGCCGCATCTCGCGCGTCAGCGTGGCCCCGATGAAGATGCCGTCCAGCTGATAGCTGGCCACTCCGATCAGCGGCGCCACCACCAGCCAGGGCAGCATCTCGCGCGCCCGCGCCCGCACCTCGGGGTCGGTCGCCATCAGGTCGATCAGATCCTCGATTCCGGTGGCGTCCGCCATGGTTGCCGTCAGAACGGCAGCTTCATGTCGGTCGGCAGACCCAGGCTTTCGGTCAGCTTGCGGATTTCCTCGGCGTTCTTCAGGGCGCCGCGCGCCTGGC
>JACXUX010000393.1 GCA_014763725.1 Rhodobacterales bacterium | reverse complement strand
GATAGGGGCGGGTGACGTCCTTGAGCGTGATGTCGAGCGCCTCGACCTCGGCCGCGATGGCGCCGTCGCCGGCGAAGGTCAGCGTCAGGCGGCCGGTGCCGTCCTGATCCGGCTGGAAGGCCAGCGTCAGCAGCGACAGCACGGTCGCGGAATCGCCCGGGACGATGCCCTGGCGGCGCAGGGCCGTCACCTCGGCCACCACGAGCAGGCTGCGCACCCGTTCGACGCGGCGGCCGGCGGCGCGGGCGGCGGGCAGGTCCTCCCACCGGAAGCGGTTGAGCAGGGCGGCGAAGCGGCGGCGGCGGCGGTCCCAGCGCAGGTCGGCCGCGGTCAGCACCGCGTCCTGGCAGAGCGCCGCGATCACCGAAAGGTCGTCGCCATCCCGGGCCACCAGGTGCAGGGGGCGGTCGCCGCCATCCTCGAAACGGGCATCGGTCATGCGCGGGTCACCCGTTCGATCTGGGCCCCGCAGGCGCGGAGCTTTTCCTCGACCCGTTCGTAGCCGCGGTCGAGGTGGTAGACGCGGCTGACGAGCGTTTCGCCCTCGGCCGCAAGCGCGGCCAGGATCAGGCTGACGCTGGCGCGCAGGTCGGTGGCCATGACCGGGGCGCCGCGCAGCCGTTCGACGCCGGTCACGGTGGCGATGCCGCCCTGGACATCAATCCGGGCGCCCATGCGGGCCAGTTCGGGGGCGTGCATGAAGCGGTTCTCGAAGATCCGCTCTTCCAGCCGGCTGACGCCCTCGGCCGTGCAGAGCAGCGCCATCATCTGCGCCTGCAGGTCGGTGGGAAAGCCGGGGAACGGTTCGGTGACCACATCGACCGCCCGCACGCGGCCGTTGCGCCGGGCCACGGTCAGGCCGCGGTCGGTCTGGGTGACGGACACGCCCGCCTGGTCCAGTTTCTCGCAGAAGGCCGCGACCAGGTCGATGCGGCCGCCCAGCAGTTCCACCTGGCCGCCGCAGATGGCGGGGGCCAGCATGTAGGTGCCCAGCTCGATCCGGTCGGTGACGATGCGGTGGGTGGCGCCGCCCAGGGTCGTCACCCCCTCGATCTCGATCGTCGGGGTGCCTTCGCCCTGGATCCGCGCCCCCATCGCGCGCAGGCAGCGGGCGAGGTCGACGATTTCGGGTTCGCGGGCGGCGTTGCGCAGGACGGTGGTGCCGCGCGCCAGCGTGGCCGCCATCAGCGCGTTTTCCGTGGCGCCGACCGAGACGAAGGGAAACTCGATCACCGCGCCGCGCAGCCCGCCCGCAGGCGCGCGGGCGTGCACATAGCCGTCGCGCAGGTCCATCGTGGCGCCCATCGATTCGAGCGCCCGCAGATGCAGGTCGACGGGGCGCGCACCGATCGCGCAGCCGCCGGGCAGCGAGACCTCGGCCTGGCCGAAGCGCGCGACCAGCGGCCCCAGCACCAGGATCGAGGCGCGCATCTTGCGCACGATGTCATAGTCGGCGCGCTGGCTGGTCACGTCATGCGAGGACAGCGCCAGCACGGTGCCCGCGTTCAGCCCCGCCACCTCGGCCCCCAGCGACTGCAGCAGCTGCGTCATGGTGCGGATGTCCGACAGCCGCGGCGTGTTGGTCAGCGTCAGCGGCTGGTCGGTCAGCAGCGTGGCCGGCATCAGCGTCAGGCAGGCGTTCTTGGCGCCCGCGATGGGGACGCTGCCGTGCAGGGGCCCGTTGCCCCGGATCAGGATCGAATCCATGCCTGCCCCCCTAGCCCCGGTCTTCGTGGTGCGCGGGGGGCTGGTCCCCCCCGCTTCGTGACCGGATGCACGATGCGTCCCAGCGTCGGCCTAGCGCAGGTCGGACAGGCGGCGCGACAGGTCGGCGTGCAGCGCCAGGCGTTCGTCCTCGGACAGGAAGGCGCCCAGCTCTACCTCGCGCGGGCCGCCCTTCAGCGTCAGGTAGTTCGGGACCGGTCCGCCCGACCGGTGCAGTTCCAGCCGCACCCAGTGGGGGTTGGCCTCCCATTCCTGGCGGCGGCCGCGGGGGCCGTGGCGCACCAGGCGCATGCGGTCGGGCCAGATCGACAGGTCCTCGACGATCTCGCCGTCGCGGTAGCTGCGCGTCAGCGCCGCCCACAGCGCCCAGAGCGTGACCAGCAGGAACGGCAAGAGCCCCCAGAGCACGGGCGAGCCGAAGACCGCCAGCAGCGGTGCCGCCAGCAGCACCGCGGTGCCGGCGATGAACCAGACAAATCCGCGACGGGGCAGCGACCGGAAGGGCCACAGATGCAGCTGCAGGGCGGGCGCCTCGGGCGCCTCCTGCGCAGGGTCTGGGGCGAGGGGGCGGCGCTCTGGCTGACCCGCGCGGACTGGGAGATCGGGCGCGGCCCGGCCCCTGCGCTGCCCGGGGGCGGCGTGGTGCTGGACCTCGCCGGCGTGACCCGCGGCGCGGTTGAGCAGAACGCCACCATCGCGTCCGCGGTCGCAGCCATGGCCAGGGCGCGCGGCGCCCGGTTGATCCATGTCTCTTCGGCGGCCGTCTATCCCGGCGGGCCGGGCCTTATGGACGAGGATTGCGCGCCCGATCCGCCCTCGTCCTACGGGTCTGCCAAGCTTGCCGCCGAGCGCGTGGTGCAGG
>JACXUX010000392.1 GCA_014763725.1 Rhodobacterales bacterium | reverse complement strand
ACCGACCCGGTCAGCGGCGTGAAGATGCCGTGGGGCACGAAATTGACCGACCGCCAGCCGGTGATCCAGCCTTGCCCGTCATGAAAGAACGCCCCCTCTGCGCGGTCGCTGCGCACGAAGCCATCCGCATCGGCGGGCAGGTCGGCGGGCGACAGCGCGGGGAACAGACGGAACGGATCATCCTTGACGCCGGTATCCCAGACCCGCGCATCGCCCGGGCGGCGGGCTGCGGCGGCGGACCAGTTGTCCTGGCTCACCCAGGCGGCCATGTCCCATTTGGCGGGGTCCAGACCCGCCTTGGCCACGGCGGCGCGCAGGCGTTCCGGGTGCAGCGTGTTTTCCCAGGGGTTGATCGAGCCATTGGGCCGGAACGGGTAATCCAGCGCGGCAAAGGCATAGCTGGCCGTCAGATCGCCGATATAGGGCGACCAGCCGCCCTGCGGCGCGTTGTTGCCAAAGTGGCGTTTGGCCAGCCCATCGGTGTGGCAGACCTGGCAGGGGTTCTGCGTGCCGCCCGCCGTCTCGATATGGCATTGCGCCGGGATATGGGCATAGGGGTTGGGAAACTGCGACCGCGAGATGTAGCTGCCGATCAAGGGCGCGGCGACGTCTTCGGCCCTCGTTACGGCTGTCTGCGCAAGCAGGGTCGCGCTGGCCAGAAGAAGCGGGCGAAGCGGGAAACGGGGCATGGGGCTGACCTCGGAGGGTGCAGGGGAATTGCAAGGGGCCGGACCCTGTGACAGGCCCGGCCCCCTTTGTTCGGATCAGCGGTCAAGCGCCGATCAGAGGCCCGGCAGACCGGCCAGATAGCCCACATGGGCATCCAGCTTGTAGTTCGGCGTGCCCTTGTCGTTCGCGCCATACAGTTCCACGGCCTTGGCTTCCAGCTTGGCAATCACCTCGGCGGGCATGCTGTCCAGCCAGTCGCCCTGGTGCTGGTTGTTGGCCATCACGTAGGCATGGCCGCCCAGGTTGTCGACAACCTGCAGGCCGGTGGCCTCGGCGCCCGACCCTTGGCTGATGATCCGGCTCAGCTTGCCGGTATCGACGTTGTAGGCCCAGACGAAGTTGTTGACATGGGTGCCCGAGTCTTCACCGATGAACAGCGTGCGCATCGCGGGCGAGAAGAACAGGTTGTCGGGGTTGGCGATCTTCTCGGGGTTGGCGGTGTTGCCCAGGGCATCGACCGCGATATCCTCGCCCACCAGCGCGGCGGGGGCGGCCATCTTCACGCCGACCCAGTCCGAGGCGATCGCGTTGCCCTCGGTGTCCTTGCGCCCGCCGTCCAGGGCGATCTCATAGGTGGCACCGGCCGTGATCTTGGCGGTCTGGATGTGATCCTGTGCCGCCCCCTCTTCCGCCTGCATGCCCTTCTCGTTGTAGGACATGGCCATGTAGAGGTTCTTCTTGACCGGATCGGCGGCCACGCCTTCCATCTTGTTGAACTCGGTCGTGGCACCCAGGTAGCCGGCATAGCGACGCGATTCCAGGAAGGCTGCGGCCTGTTCCATGCCCGGCTTCAGGCGCAGGATCTCGTCGCCCGAATGACCGGCGCGAACCATCTTGTAGCCTTGCGCGGCCCAGTCCGGGGTCGCCTCGGCGGTGGTCGATTCGAAGATGTCGTCAAAGGTCACGCCGCTGTCGATGATGGCGCGCACTTCGGCATCGGTGGCGTGGCCCAGCTTGACCCAGTCCAGCGTCGCCGCACCGGCGCCTTCGCCCGAGGTCTGGTTCCAGCGGGCGGCATAGAGCGTGCCCGAGGACAGATCCTTTTCGGCATCGGCCACATACATGAACATCGCGACGTGGTTGCCGTCATCGCCGAAATAGGCGGTGCGGTTGTCGGGCATCACGCGGGCCAGTTCCCAGGTGGCGCGGCCCATCGAATAGTGCTTGACGACCGAGGTGGAGCCATCGGCCTTGACCGTCACTTCCGGAATGAAGCCATAGTTGTAGGGGTTGGCCGCGGTGCCGCCCAGATAGACTTCGGTCATCGCGCGCACGCCCTCGGTGGTCTTCTTCAGGTTCTTCTCACCCGAGACCGCCTGGAAGTAGAGGTCGTAATCCTCTTCCGA
>JACXUX010000391.1 GCA_014763725.1 Rhodobacterales bacterium | reverse complement strand
GGGGGCGCCCTCCAGCCGGTCGGGCTCGGGGTGGGCGTCATCCATCGGTCAGCCGCGCCTGCGTCAGCGCCAGCACCTCGGCCGCGACGGTGTCGGCCGGGCGGGCGCCGTCGATCACCCGGAACCGGCCCGGGGCGGCACGCGCGAGGTCCAGAAAGCCCGCCCGCAGCGCGGTCTGAAAGGCGCTGCCCATCGCCTCGAACCGCAGCTCGGCCCCCGCGCGGGCACGGGCGCGCGCCAGCCCAAGCGCCGGGTCCAGGTCGATGACGAAGGTCAGGTCGGGATCGACCCCGATCATCAGGTCGTGCAGACGGTCCACCGTGGCGCGCAGGTCGCCCCGCGTGATGCCCTGATACAGCCGGGTGCTGTCGGCAAAGCGGTCGGTGATCACCACATGCCCCTGCGCCAGCGCGGGACGGATCGTGCGTTCCAGATGGTCGCGGCGGGCCGCGGTGAACAGCAGGCATTCGGTTTCGGCCGACCAGCGGTCGGGCGGGCCGTCCAGCAGCAGGTGGCGGATCTCCTCGGCCCCCGGACTGCCGCCGGGTTCGCGCGTCAGCGTGACCTGCCGCCCCGCCGCGCGCAGCGCCTGGGCCAGCGCCCGCGCCTGGGTGGACTTGCCCGAGCCGTCGATCCCCTCGAAGCTGATGAACAGGCCCTGCGCCATCGCGTCAGCTGCCGGGGGCGGCGGCGCTGTCCTCGGCCGTCCAGCGGTCGATCAGCACCCGCGCCGCGGTGACGATGCGCCCGGCCACGCCCGCGCGGCCGACATCGGTTTCCGCCACCAGCGGCACGCGGGCATCGGGCAGGTCGGGGACATGCACGACCAGCTCGGCCACCGGGGTGCCGCGGGCGATGGGGGCGGTCAGCGGGCCGGTATAGACGACCTCGGCCGTCATGGCCTCTTGCACCAGGGCGGGCACCAGCAGGCGCACGTCCTGGGCGGGCACCAGCCCCACCTCGCGCGTGTCGCCCAGCCAGACCTCGGCCGTGGCGACGCGCTGGCCCCCGGTGGCCACCGTCTTCTGCACGAACTGGCGGAAGGCCCAGTTGACGATGCTTTCGGATTCCTGCGCGCGGTCGGCTTCGGTCGGCAGGCCGGTGATGACGAAGATCACCCGCCGGTCGCCCTGGGCGGCCGAACCGACCAGGCCATAGCCCGCCTCGGAGGTGTGGCCCGTCTTCAGCCCGTCGGCGCCGATGCCCAGACCCAGCAGCGGGTTACGGTTGTTGGCATTGGCCGGCGCGCGGTCGGCATAGTTGAAGCTGGTTTCGCGGAAATAGGGGTAATACTCCGGAAACTCGGTGATCAGCCGGCGCGCCAGGATGCCCAGGTCACGCATGCTCATCCGGTGGTCGGGGTGGGGCCAGCCGCTGGCATTGGCCAGCGTGGTGCTGGTCATCCCCAGCGCGCGGGCGCGTTCGGTCATCAGCCGGGAAAAGGCCTCTTCGCTGCCGGCCAGGCCCTCGGCCACCACCACGCAGGCATCGTTGCCGGAATTGATGATGATGCCGCGGATCAGATCCTCGACCGTGGGGCGGTCGCGTTCGTTCAGGAACATGGTCGACCCGCCCATTTCCCGCGCGCGGGTGGACACGGCAAAGGTCGTCTGCAGCGTGACGCGGCCGTCGCGCAGCGCCTCGAACAGCATGTTCAGCGTCATCAGCTTGGACATGCTGGCCGGCGGCAGCGCCTGGTCGGCGTTCTTGTCCATCAGCACGGTCGAGCTGCCCAAGTCATAGACCCAGGCGGCGGTGGCGCGGGTCTCGAAGGCCTGGGCCAGGGTGGGCAGGGCCAGCGCGGCGGCCAGGATCAGGCGGTGCAGCATCACGTCTCCTTTCGGCTAGCGCAGGAAATAGGCGTCGGTGAAGCCGAGGGCGCGGATCTTTTCCAGCAGCGGCGCGCGGTCGGCCTGGCTGGCCGCGGACCCGGCGGTGACCGACCAGAACGGCTTGCCCTGGGTCGCGCCGGGCGTGACGGTGGCAGGGATCCCGGCGCGGGACAGCATGTCGGCCGCGCGCCGCGCATTGGCCGCGACCGAGAAGATGCCGATCTGCACCGTTCCGACCGCGGTG
>JACXUX010000390.1 GCA_014763725.1 Rhodobacterales bacterium | reverse complement strand
GGTCTATGTGATCATCCGGGATGGAACACCTGGGCATGGCCCAGCAGCGCGCCGGCGCCGCCGCGGTTGATCACGTTCAGCGGCTGGCCCAGGCGTTCCTGCAGGAAGGGCGCAAAGGCGCGCGCCAGACGGTCGTTGTAGCCGCCGGTGTCGAAGGGCACGACGACGTTGATCGGCCGGTCGGGATAGCCGCTCTGCGCGCGCAGGATCGAAGGCGACGCAAGCGCCGCCGCTGCCACGCCGCCAGAGGCGAGCTGCAGCATGGACCGCCGGGTCAGATGGGTAGTCATTGCGATGTCCTCCTCACTGTTGGTCAGCGCGGGGCCGATGTGGGGCCCAAGGCAGGCGCCTCGGCCCAGAGGGAGCGGCGCACTGACGCGGAAACCTTAGGCAAGCCAGTTTTATTGTCAACAATTTATCCAGAATCCGCCCGTAAAACCGAAGTATGGTCGGATTCATGGCCGCCACCCAGCCGTCAGCCAAGGTCCAGGCGAAGGCCAGACCAGCCCCGATAAAGCCCCGGATGAAACAACGTATTATATGATATAAAAAGGTTTTACTCCGACGCCCGCCAGACGTCAGGCACTTTCACCGCCGCGCCGCGAACCCGGGTGGCACGAAATATTGTTGACAATAACGGGATCCGCTGGTTTTGACTGATCCATCACCGTCATCCGGCCGGCCGCCCGACCCGGGCCGCCGCGCCGCCTGCAGAAGGACCATCGCCCATGAACGCCGAGAACCGTGGCGCCGAGGGGGCCAGCTACGTCGCCGGGCTGACCCATGAGGTTGCGGATTTCGTCCTGTCCACCTCGGTCGCCGACCTGCCCGCCGTCGTGGTGGCGAACGGCAAGAAGTCCATCCTGGACGGGCTGGGCCTGGCGCTGTCTGGGTCGGTCGCGAAGTCGGGCGAATTCGTGCGCCGGCATCTGGCCGATCTGGGCAACCCCGCGGGGGCCGCGACCGTGATCGGCAGCGACCTGAAGGTGCCGCCGCGCTTCGCCACCTTCTGCAACGGCGTGGGCATCCATGCCGATGACTATGACGATAGCCAGCTGGCCGTGGCCAAGGACCGGGTCTATGGCCTGCTGACGCATCCGACGGCGCCGGCGCCGCCCTCGGCGCTGGCCATGGGCGAGGCGACGGGGGCCACCGGCGCCGACGTGATGCTGGCCTATCGCCTGGGCGTCGAGGTGGAATGCAAGATCGCCGAGGCGATCGACCCCCGCCACTATCAGCACGGCTTCCACGCCACGGCGACCTGCGGCACCTTTGCCTCGGCCGCGGCGGCGGGGCAGCTGATGGGGCTGGACATCGACGCAATGCAGCGCGCGCTGTCGATGGCAGGCAACCAGTCGGGCGGCCTGCGCGAGAATTTCGGCACGATGACCAAGCCCTTTCACGCCGGCCGGTCGTCGGAAAGCGGGATCGTCGCGGCCCAGTTCGCGGGCTACGGCTGGACCGCGGCGGGCAACATCCTTGAGGCGCCGCGCGGCTTCTTCAAGGCGGCAGGTGGCGGCTATGACCGGGACGCGATCGCCGGCAGGCTGGGCGCGCCCTGGACCTTTGACAGCCCCGGCGTGTCGATCAAGCCGCATCCGTCGGGGTCGCTGACCCATCCCGGCATGACCGAGATGCTGCGCCTGATCCGCGACCACGGCATCCGCGCGCAGGATGCGGTGCGCGTGCGCGTGGGCACCAATTCCAACATGCCCAATGCGCTGATCCACCATCAGCCGCGCAACGAACTGCAGGCCAAGTTCTCGATGGAATTCTGCATGGCGATCCTGCTGATCGAGGGGCGCGCCGGGCTGAACGAATTCACCGACGAGGTGGTGCTGCGCCCCGACGTGCGCGAGATGATCGCAAAGGTCGACCTCGTCGTCGACGACCGGGCCGAGGCCGCGGGCTATCACCTGATGACGACCTATATCGACGTGCATCTGGCCGACGGGCGGGCGATTTCCGGCATGGCCGATTTCGGCAAGGGCAGCCCCGCCAACCCGATGAGCTATGACGAGGTCGCGGGCAAGTTCCGCGAATGCGCCGAATTCGCCCGCTGGGACATGGGCCGCGCG
>JACXUX010000389.1 GCA_014763725.1 Rhodobacterales bacterium | reverse complement strand
GCCCCGGTCAGGAAGGTGAAATTGCTGGTCACGCACAGTTCGGCATAGCCGGTTCCCGGCGGGCTGGGCAGCGGATCGGGCGGTGCGGGCAGGGTCATGCGAATTCCCCCTGCACGAACCAGCCCGGCGCCTGCGGGGTGAAGAACAGCCACAGCCGTCGGCCCTGGCGGGTTTCCACCTTCCAGTAGTCGCGCAGGCCCTGCCGCCAGGCGGGGTCGTCGAACCACCATTCCGGCGCCAGGCGTTCGGGCCCCGTTGCGCGGGCGGTGTCGAACCGCACCCGGCGCCAGCGGAACCGCGCGGGCGGGCGGCTGCCTGCGGGGCCCGCGTCGAACACGGGTTCGGGCGGAAAGATCAGCAGCGGCCGGTCGGGGCCTGCGGGCCAGGGGCCTGCGGGGTCGCTGTAGGCCACGGGCAGCGTCTGAAAGCTGCGTTCCGGAATGTGGCTGTCGGCCGGGTGAAAGCGGCGGATCCGGTCAAAGCCCAGCCGGTTGCCCAGCCGGGTGATCAGATCGGCCAGCGCATCCTCGGCCGCGGCGCGGGGGGCGCCCAGCTGCTGGGGGGCCAGGGGTTCGACGACGGTGGCCTGCAGCCGCAGGCGGTCGATGCCGAAGCCGGCCTCGACCCCCTCGATCCCGCGGGCGAACAGCGGCGCGATGCGCGCGGGGTCGCGCATCGGGCGGGCCAGGCCGATCTCGACCACCGCCTGGCTGCCGTCGGTGCGGCGCAGCTCGAACCGCAGGCGCCGGGCGCCGGCCTGGGCGGCGGCCAGCCGCGCGCAGAGCGGCCCCAGCAGCCGGTCCAGCCCGGCCGCCACATCCTGAACCCGGCCGATCGGTTCGGGCAGCGACAGGCGGATGCCGTAATGCGGCGGCAGCGGGTCGGCGGCCAGCGGTTCGGGCACCGCGCCCAGCGCCTGATCCAGCCGCAGGAAGGGCGCCGGGCCAAAGCGGCGCGTCAGCGGCGCGCGGGGCTGGGCCATCAGCTCGCCCACCGTGCGCAGGCCCAGCCGGGCCAGGGCAGTGACAGTGTCATGGTCGATCCGCAACAGCCCCAGCGGCAGATCGCGCAGCGCCGCCGCCGTGGTGCCGGGCGGGGCGATGCCGCTGTCCCCGGCGGTGGCCGCCCGGGCCAGCGCATGGGCCGCGCCGCGGGTATCGGCCAGCCCGGCCCGCACCGTCACCCCCGCCCGCGCCAGCCGCGCCCGGGCATCGGCGATCAGCGCGGCCTCACCCCCGAACAGATGCGCGACACCGGCGATGTCGGCCACCAGCCCCTCGGCCCCGTCGCGCCCGACCAGCGGCGAATAGCGCCCCGCCCAGCGGATCAGCGCGGTCAGGAAGGCCGTCTCGGCCGGCAGGTCGGCGGGCCGCGTGACCAGCCCGGGGCAGATCGCGCGCGCATCGGCCAGCGCCATGCCGCGCGCCAGCCCCAGCGCCGCTGCCGCCGGGTTCAGACAGTGCAGATGCTCGGCATTGCCCGCCCGGGCGGTCAGGGCAAAGGGCCCCTCAACCGGGCGGATCCGCAGCGACCTCTCGCTGGCCAGCTGCGGAAACCACAAGCAGAGCACCCGTCGCTTCATCGGCGCGCACCGTCCATTCCGCCAGAGTTCCTGATTTGTTCTTGATAAGACACCACCGCGCCCGAGTCGAGTCCGCCGCGTCCCAGAGCGGTTCGCACTGCCAGCGGGTTTCGGCCGCCGGGCTGCCCGCGCCGTCGCGGATGATCAGGATGCCGGTCGCCCGCCCCGCCGCCGCGGCCAGTTGCAGCCGCCGGCCCGGGGTCAGGCCCAGTGGCTTCTGCGGCTGGGCGACCACGGTGCCCGCCGCGCCCGACCGCAGGCATTCCTCGGCGGCCCAGAGCAGGTCTGTCTCGGTCGCGGGGGCGATGCGGATCAGCCGACCCGGCGGCAGGATCGGGGCCAGCCCCGCGGGCAGCAGCGTCTCGGCGCCTTCGGGCGCGATCCAGATCACCGTTCCGGGCCGGGCCGCGGCGCGGCGCGCGGCAAAGGCGGCCGCGGCCGGGCCCATGCATTCATGCACGCGGCCGGGGGCCAGGTCGGGCAGGGGCGGTCCGGGGA
>JACXUX010000078.1 GCA_014763725.1 Rhodobacterales bacterium | reverse complement strand
GCAGGGGGGGGCGGATGGCCGGCGGGGCGCGCATCGGACTGACCCAGCGGACGCAGCTGCGGCTGACGCCCGGGCTGCGCCACCGGATCGAGCTGCTCAGGCTGGATGCCGAGGGGCTGACCCGCCTGCTGCAGGATCAGGCGGCCGAGAACCCCTATCTGCAGCTGGACAGCCCCGCCCCCGACGACGCGCCCTGGCAGCCGCGCTGGCTGCAGGCCTTTGCCAGCCTGTCGCGCGGGGGCGGCACCGATGCGGCCGAGGCCGCCGCCGCCCCCGGCCCCAGCCTGATGGCGCATGTGTTGGACCAGGTGGACCGGATGTTCCCCGACCCCGCCGACCATGCCGTGGCCATCGCCCTGGCCGAGGGGCTGGAACCTTCAGGCTGGCTGGGCCGGCCGCTGGCCGATGTGGCGCAGGACGGCGGCCGGCCGCTGGCGCAGGTGCAGGCGGTGCTGGCGCGGTTGCAGCGGATGGACCCGCGCGGCCTGTTCGCCCGCGACCTGGCCGAGTGCCTGCGCCTGCAGGCCGAGGAACTGGCCGAGGACGAGGGCACCGGCCCCGACCCGGTGCTGGCCTGCTTGATCGATCGGCTGGACCTGGTGGCCCGGGGCGACCTTGCGCGGCTGGCGCGGCTGTGCGGCACCGATCAGGCCGCCGTGACCCGGGCGCTGCGCCGCCTGCGCAGCCTGGACCCCAAGCCCGGCGCGCGCTTCGACCCCGGCGCGGTGGACGCCCGCGCCCCCGATCTGGTGGCGACGCCGGGGCCTGACGGCTGGCAGGTGGCGCTGAACGGCGGCGCGCTGCCCGTGCTGCGGGTGCGCCGGCCCGACCCGCGCCCCACCGCCCCCGGCGATCGCGCCCGGCTGGCCCAGGCGCTGGCGCTGGAACGGGGCCTCGGCCATCGCAACGCCACGCTGCTGCGGGTGGCGCGCGCCGTGGCGGCGCATCAGGCCGCGGCGCTGGCGCAGGGGCCCGGCGCGCTGCGGCCGCTGGCCATGGTCGACCTGGCCGCGGCGCTGGGGCTGCACGACAGCACCGTCAGCCGCGTGGTGGCCGGGGTGGCCATCGCCACGCCCGCGGGCACCTATCCGCTGCGCAGCTTCTTCTGCGCGGCGCAGGGCGACAGCTCGCCCCCCGCGATCCGGGCCGAGATCGCGCGCCTGATCGCGGCCGAGGACCCGGCCCGCCCGCTGACCGACGCCGACCTGGCCGGGCTGCTGCAGGCCGCGGGCCGCAGCCTGGCCCGCCGGACCGTGGCCAAGTATCGCCAGATGCTGCGCATCCCCCGCGCCGGGCTGCGCCGGCGCCGCAGGCAGGCGCCATCGCGTCGCCCCGGGGCGTGACCCCGCGCCCGGCCGCGCGGATCAGGGCGGCGGCAGACGGAGGTGGCGATGACGGTTCTTCTGGGCGTGGATACGGGCGGCACCTATACCGACGCCGTCGTGCTGGACGGCCGCGGCACGCAGGTGCTGGGCAGCGCCAAGGCGCTGACGACCCGGCCCGACCTGTCCGCGGGCATCGGCGCGGCCATCGACGCGGCCCTGGCCGCCGCCGGTGTGCGGCCCGACCGGGTGGCGCTGGTCTCGCTGTCCACGACACTGGCCACCAATGCCCTGGTCGAGGGCCAGGGCGGCCGCGTGGCGCTGGTCGCCATCGGCTTTGACGCGGCGGACCTGGCCCGCGCGGGGCTGGCCCAGGCGCTGGCGGGCGACCCGCTGATCCGCCTGGCGGGCGGGCATGGCCATGCGGGCGAGGAACGCGCGCCCCTGGACCTGGGGGCGCTGACCCGGGCGGTCGCGCCCCTGGGGCCGCAGGTGCAGGGCTTTGCCGTGGCTGCGCAGTTCGCCACCCGCAACCCCGCCCACGAACAGGCCGCGCGCGCCGCGATCCGCGCCGCCACCGGCCGGCCGGTGACCTGTTCGCACGAACTGTCGGCCGGGCTGAACGGGCCGCGCCGGGCGCTGACGGCGGTGCTGAACGCGCGGCTGATCGGGCTGATCGACCGGCTGGTGACCGCCTGCCAGGCGCAGCTGGACGCGCGCGGCATCGCAGCCCCGCTGATGGTGGTGCGCGGCGACGGGGCGCTGGTGTCGGCCGGGCTGGTGCGCGAACGCCCGATCGAGACGATCCTGTCCGGCCCCGCGGCCAGCCTGGTCGGCGCGCGCTGGCTGACCGGCCAGGATGAGGCGCTGGTCAGCGACATCGGCGGCACCACAACCGATGTCGCGCTGCTGCGGGGCGGCCAGCCGATGCTGGACCCCGACGGCGCCCGCGTCGGGCCCTGGCGCACCATGGTCCAGGCGGTGGCCATGCGCACCACGGGCCTGGGCGGCGACAGCGAGGTGCACCTGCAACCCGGCCTTGACGGCGCGCTGCATCTGGGCCCGCGGCGGCTGATCCCGGTGGCGCTGCTGGCGGACGATCACGGGCCCATGGTCCATGCCGCGCTGGACCGCGCGCTGACCCGCGATGCGCCGGGCGAAACCGATGGCCGCTTTGCCCTGCCCCTGCCCGGCCCGCAGGACGGCCTGTCGCCGCGTGAGGCCGCGCTGCTGGCCCGCCTGCCCGGCCAGCTGCCGCTGGGTCAGGTGCTGACGGGCTGGCCCGATCTGGCGGCGCTGGACCGGCTGGTGGCGCGCGGGCTGGTGCAGGTGGCGGGCGTCACGCCGTCGGATGCCGCGCATGTGCTGGGGCTGATGGCGGCCTGGGACACGGCGGCGGCCGACAAGGCGCTGCGGCTGATGGCGCGCCGCCGCACCGGCCGGGGCGAAAGGCTGGCCCCCGATGCCGCGACGCTGGCCCGCGCCATCCATGACCGGCTGGTGGCGCAGACGGTCGAATGTCTGCTGGTCTCGGCCCTGGCCGAGGACCCCGCCTTTGCCGGCCAGGACCCCGAGGTGCTGGCCCGCCATCCGCTGCTGCGGGCGGGGCTGGCGGGCCATGCCGGGCCCGTGGCGCTGACGGCGCGGCTGGCGGTGCCGGTGGTGGGGCTGGGCGCCTCGGCCCCCGCCTATTACGGCGCGGTGGGCGACCGGCTGGGGGCGCGGATGATCCTGCCCGCCCATGCGGGCGTGGCCAATGCCATCGGCGCGGTGGTGGGCCAGGTGATCCAGCGCCGCAGCGCCGGCGTCACCGCCCTGGCCGAGGGGCGCTATGTCGCGCATCTGCCCGACGGTCCGCAGACCTTTGCCGAGCCCGAGGCCGCGATCGCCGCCCTGGCCGCCGCCCTGGCGGCCGAGGCGGCCGACCGCGCCCGCGCCGCCGGGACGGAGTCGCCCGAGACCCACCTGCAGGTCGACCGCCGCGAGGCCCAGGTCGAGGGGCGGCAGGTCTTTGTCGAGGCGACGGTGACCGCCACCGCCGCGGGCCGGCCGCGCATCGCCCGGGCGATTCCCGCTTGACGCGCGGGGGCGTTGGGTCTATCGGCACGACCCTGTGGCTAGGTAGCTCAGCTGGTTAGAGCACGTGACTCATAATCACGGGGTCGGGGGTTCGAGTCCCCCCCTCGCCACCACTTCCCCAAACCAGCGCCATCCGTCAGATACGGTCGAAATCCCAGTGGCTTGACTGCTGCCAGAGCTGGCCGGGCCGCAGCAGGACGGGCGGGAATCCCGCGTGGTTGGGCGCATCAGGCCAGGCCTGGGGTTCCAGCGCCAGCCCGGCATGGGGCCCATAGGGCGCCCCGCCGTGACCCGCCAGGGGCGCGGTGTCCAGATGCGCGCCGTCATAGACCTGCAGCCCCGGTGCCGTGGTCGCCAGCCGCAGGCGCAGCCCGTCGGGGCCGGACAGCACGGCCACGGGCGTCAGCGGCCGCGGCGCATCGGCCAGGCAGAAGTTGTGGTCCAGCCCCGCCGCCGCCGTCAGGTCGCGCCCCACCCGCAGGTCGAAGGCCCCGCCGACGGGCACCGGACCGCCCGTGGGCAGGCCGTCCCGCGTGGGCAGATAGCGGTCGGCCTGCACGGTCAGCCGGTGCCCCGCCAGGCTGCGCCCGTCGCCCAGGTTGACATAGGGATGGCAGGCCAGGTTCATCAGCGTGGGCGCATCTGTCTCCGCGGTCAGGTCCACCGCCAGCCGCCCCGGCCCCGTGATCGCATAGCGCGCGGTCAGCCGACGGCCGCCGGGGAAGCCGTCGCACATATGCGGCAGGTCCAGCGCCAGCGTCACGGCATCCGCGGTCGCCTGCGCGATCCGCCACAGCCGGGCATGGGTGCCCGCGGCCCCACCGTGCAGCAGGATCGTGCCCTCATTCGGGGCAAAGCGGTAGGGCACGCCGTCGATCACCGCCTGCGCGCCGCCGATGCGGTTGGCCACGGGCCCGACCACGGCGCCGAACCAGGCCATCGGCCCCTCATAGGCGGCAAGCTGGCTCGACCCCAGCACCAGCGGCCGGTCGTCCCCGTCCAGCCGCAGGTCCTGCAGGATCGCGCCGCGCGTCAGCACGGTGACCCGCAGGCCGCCGCCCTGCAGCCGCACCGCCTGCACGGACCGCCCGTCGCGCCCCGTGCCGAAAAGACCGATCTGCGCCATCCCGCCCCCCGATTGCAGGGCGGCAGGATGGGCGTCCCGGGCCGGGGGTCAAGCCCCCGTCAAGGCGCGGGGCAGGCCAGCAGCGTGTCGGCGATGCCCTGCAACAGCGCCGCATACAGCCCCGCGCCGGGTTCCAGCGTCGAGCCCGAGGGGTCCAGCACCCCGCCCACCGGCACGCCGGTATCCTCGGACAGCCGCTGGACCAGGGCGGGGTCGTGCTGCGCCTCGGGCAACAGGCAGGCGAACCCGCCCGCCGTCAGATCGGCGCGCAGGTCGGCCAGACGCGCGGCCCCCGGCATGGCGGCATCGCCAAGGGCCACGGCCTGCGCGGGCCTCAGGCCATAGTGCGCGGTGAAATAGCCATAGGCATCGTGAAAGACAACGAAGCGGCGGTCCTTCAGCGGGGCCAGTTGTTCGGCAAGGCGCGCATCCAGCGCGGCCAGCGCCTGTTCGGCCGCCTGGGCATTGGCGGCGTAGAGGGGCGCGCCCTCGGGGTCGGCCGCGGCCAGGGCCCGGGCGATCGGCGCCAGCCAGGCGCGCGCATTGCCCGGATCCAGCCAGACATGCGGGTCCAGCCCCGTGTGGTCGTGATCGTCATGGCCCGCCTCGGCCGCGGGTTCGGCCGGGGCCGCGGCGTGATCGTGGTCATGGTCGTGGTCGTTGTCGCCGTCCCCCGCCGCGCCAAAGAGCTGACGGTGCGTCACGTCCAGATCGAACAGCCGCAGCTGGGCCGAGGACGGCGCAACCCCCGCCGAGCGCAGGGCGCGGTCCAGCCAGGGGGTCATCTCCGGCCCTACCCAGACCACCAGGTCGGCCGCCTGCAACGCCGCCGCCTGGCTGGGCCGCAGCTGGAAGGAATGGGCATTCGCGCCCTGGTCCAGCAGCAGCTCGGGCGTGCCCCGGTCGCCCATCACCTGGGCCACCAGCGCATGCACGGCCGGCAGGTCGGTCACGACGCGCGGCGCCTCGGCCCGGGCGGCACCTGCCAGCGCCAGGCTGGCAAGGATTAGGGATATGGTATAACGCATGGCCTTCTCGCTCTTGTTCGGTGGCGCGAGAGATGTATGTAATAACGTAACGTGTCAAGAGAACGCCATGCCCCCCGCCGATCCCGTTCCGGCCTTTCACGCGCATGACCATGCGCAGTGCAGCGACAGCATGCTGGCGCGGGCCGAGGCGCTGGCGGCCGAGCGCGGGGTCCGCCTGACCCCGGTGCGCCGGCGGGTGCTGGAGCTGCTGCTGGAACAACACCGCGCGCTGGGCGCCTATGAGGTGCTGGACCGCCTCGCCGCCGAGGGGTTCGGCCGCCAGCCCCCGGTGGCCTATCGGGCGCTGGATTTCCTGGTGGAACAGGGCCTGGCCCATCGCGTGGCGCGGCTGAACGCCTTTGCCGCCTGCATGCACCCGGGCGAACCCCATGCCCCGGTGTTCCTGATCTGCCGCAGCTGCAATGCCGTGGCCGAGGCGGGCGGCGACAGCCTGCGCCGCGCGCTCGAGGTCGAGGCCGCGACCCAGGGCTTTGCCGTGGAACGCAGCAGCATCGAGGCGCTGGGCCAGTGTTCCGCCTGCAGGGGGGCCGCCGCATGACCGCAGCCGCCGCGCCCCTGATCGCCGCGCAGGATCTGACCGTGCGCTTTGGCGCCACCACGGCGCTGGCCGGCGTGTCGCTGTCCATCCACCCGGCCGAGATCGTCACCGTCGTCGGCCCCAACGGGTCGGGCAAGTCGACCCTGCTGCGCGCGCTGCTGGGCATCGTGCCCGCGGCCGGGGGGCAGGTCGCGCGCGCGCCGGGGCTGCGGCTGGGCTATGTGCCGCAGAAGCTGGCGATCGACCCCACGCTGCCCTTGACCGTGGACCGGTTCCTGTCGCTGCCGCGCCGGCAGCCGGCCGCGGCGCGTGCGGCCGCGCTGGTGCGGGTGGGGCTGGCCGATCTGGGCGGCCGACAGATGGCCGCGCTGTCGGGCGGGCAGATGCAGCGCGTGCTGCTGGCGCGCGCCCTGCTGGACCGGCCGCAGATCCTGGTTCTGGACGAACCGACCCAGGGGCTGGATCAGCCGGGCGAGGCGGCGTTCTACCGGCTGATCGAGGATCTGCGACGCACCACGGGCTGCGCCGTGCTGATGGTCAGCCACGATCTGCATGTGGTCATGGCGGCCTCGGACCGGGTGGTCTGCCTGAACGGCCATGTCTGCTGCCAGGGCACGCCCAGCGTGGTGTCGGCCGCGCCGGAATACCGGGCGCTGTTCGGCCTGGGCACGCAGGGGGCGCTGGCGCTCTATCGCCATGTGCATGACCACGACCACGGCGGCCCGGCCGCGCCCGTTGCGCATGGACACGCGCACGACCATGACCACCCCCACCCCGCCGCCGGAGGCTAGGCGATGCTGGACGATTTCCTGACCCGCGCGGCGCTGGCCGGCGTGGGCCTGTCGGTGGCGACGGGGCCGCTGGGCGCCTTTGTCGTCTGGCGGCGGATGGCCTATTTCGGCGATGCCACAGCGCATGCGGCCATCCTGGGCGTGGCGCTGGCGCTGGCGGCCGACCTGCCGGTGACGATCGGCACGCTGTCGGTCGCGCTGGCCATGGCGCTGGCGGTGGCCTGGCTGTCGGGCCGGGGCTGGGCGGCCGACACGATCCTGGGCGTGCTGGCGCATTCGGCGCTGGCCTTTGGCCTCTGTGCGGTGTCCTTTCTGCCCGGGGTGCGGACCGACCTGTCGGCCTGGCTGTTCGGCGACATCCTGGCCGTGTCCACCGCCGATCTGGCGGCGATCTGGGGCGGCGCGGCGGTGGTGGCGGGGCTGATCGCCTGGCGCTGGCAGGCGCTGCTGACCTGCACGCTGAGCGAGGATCTGGCCCAGGCCTCGGGCCTGAACCCGGGGCGGGAACGGCTGGTGCTGACGGTGGCGCTGGCGCTGGTGGTGGCCGCGGCGATCAAGGTGGTGGGCGCACTGCTGATCGCCGCCATGCTGATCGTGCCCGCCGCCGCCGCCCGCAGCCTGGCCCGCAACCCTGAGGGCATGGCGCTGGCCGCCAGCGCCCTGGGCGCGGCCAGCGCGCTGGGGGGGCTGGCGCTGTCGCTGCGGCTGGACACGCCCGCGGGGCCGTCGATCATCCTCTGCGCCGCGGCGGCCTTTGCCCTGGCCGCCGGGCTGCGGGGGTTCTGGCGCTAGAACGGCAGGCCGGTGTAGTTTTCCGCCAGCGCCGCGCGCGCGATGGGCGAATTGCGCAGCCAGTCCAGTTCCGCCTCCTGCATCCCGCGTTCATAGGGACTGTGGTCGGGGAAGCGGTGCAGCAGCATCGTCAGCTGCCAGCTGAAGCGCATGGCCTTCCACACCCGGGCCAGCGCCTCGGCCGAATAGCGGTCGATGCCGGCCAGGTCGCCCCGGGTGCAGGCGGCGATCAGCGCCCGGCTGAGGTAATGCACATCCGACGCGGCCAGGTTCAGCCCCTTGGCGCCCGTGGGCGGCACGATATGCGCGGCATCGCCGCACAGGAACAGCCGGCCCCAGCGCATCGGTTCGCAGACAAAGCTGCGCAGGGGCGCGATCGACTTTTCGATCGCGGGGCCGGTGACCAGCCGCGCCGCCACATCGGCGGGCAGGCGGCGCTTCAGCTCCGCCCAGAACCGGTCGTCGGGCCAGTCCTCGACCCGGTCGGTCAGCGGCACCTGGATGTAATAGCGCGACAGCACCGGGCTGCGCATCGAGGCCAACGCAAAGCCGCGGTCGTGCCGGGCATAGATCAGTTCATCCGACACCGGCGGCGTGGCCGACAGCACGCCCAGCCAGCCGAAGGGATAGACCTTCTCGAACTCGCGCCGGACGCTGGCGGGAATGGCGGGGCGGCTGACGCCGTGGAACCCGTCGCAACCCGCGACATAGGCGCAATCCACCCGCAGCGGCTGGCCATGGCGGGTCAGGGTGACAAAGGGCGCCTCACCGTCCAGGTCGTGCAGGGCCACGTCCTCACATTCATGCAGGATCGTGGCGCCCAGCGCATCCTGCGCGGCATAGAGGTCGCGCGTGACCTCGGTCTGGCCATAGACCATGACCGGCCGGCCAGCGCCCTGGTGAAAGTCGATGCGAAAGACCCTGTCGCCATCGGACATCAGGCAGCCGCCGTGCAGGATGCCTTCGCGGTCCATTCGGTCGCCTGCGCGGGCCTGGCGCAGCAGCTCGACCGTGCCCCATTCCAGCACGCCCGCGCGGATCCGCGACAGGACGTAGTCGCGCGATTTCCGCTCGATCACCACCGTCTCGACGCCTGCCAGATTCAGCAACTGCGACAGCAGCAGCCCCGCCGGACCGCCACCGATGATCGCCACCTGCGTGCGCATGAACGTCCCCCCCCGTTTTCCCTGGCCCAGACTAGCGCGGGGGGCGGCCGGCGGGGAATGGACGCAGGGGTCCGGTTCTGGCACTTTGCGGACATGACCCAGCCAACCGCCCCGGCGATCCCGGCCTATCAGCTCTATGGCGAACAGCACGCCTTTCCCGACGTGCTGCATTGCGAGGCGATCCGCGACCGCGCCGCCGGGCACGACTGGCGCATCGGCGCGCACCGGCACCTGCATCTGCACCAGCTGTTCCTGCTGCGGACGGGCGAGATCGCGCTGACGCTGGACGGCGCGCGGCTGACGCCCGCCCCGCCCGTGGCACTGTCGATCCCGCGCGGGGTGGCGCACAGCTTCCGCTTTGCCGCCGGGACCGAGGGGCATGTCGTCACCTTGCCCTTGCAGGAACTGGCGCCCCTGTTCCCCGACGGGGCCGAGGCGCTGGACCGCCCCGCCCTGGCCCCCGCCGATGCCGCGCTGGCCGCGCTGTTCCGGGCGATCGCGGCCGAACATCGCGGCAGCGCGCCGCTGCGGGCGGGGATGCTGCGGGCGCTGGCCGGCCAGGCGCTGGCCGCGATCTGGCGCGCGGGTGGCCAGGCCGCGGCGGGGCCTGCGGTCGATCCGCGGCTGGTGCGCTTTGCCGCCGCGGTGCCCGACCGGCTGCGCGACCGCTGGAGCGTGGCCGACCACGCCCGCGCGCTGGCGGTGTCGCCGCGCCACCTCAGCCGGTTGTGCCGGGCGGCCTGGGGCATTTCTGCCCAGGGCTATGTCGAGGCACAGACCATGCGCGAGGCCTGCCGGCTGCTGGCCTATACCCGCGCCAGCGTGCAATCGGTGGGCCATCAGCTGGGGTTCGACGACCCGTCCTATTTCACCCGCGCCTTCCGCCGGCATCTGGGCCTGTCGCCCAAGGCCTATCGCGCGCGGCTGGACGGTCAGGGGGACTGAAATCTTCCCCCCGCCGCGCCGCCGTGCCAGATTGCCGCCATGACGATGGATTGCGATTTCCTGATTGTGGGCGGCGGCGTCGCGGGGCTGTCGGCCGCGGCCGAACTGGCGGACCTGGGGTCTGTCCTCCTGGTCGAGGCCGAGGGGGCCTTTGCCCATCACGCCTCGGGCCGGTCGGCCGCGCTGTATGAGCCGAACTACGGCAAGCCGCCGGTGGTGGCGCTCAGCCTGGCCTCGGGGCCGGCGTTCCATGCGCTGCCGGGGGTGCTGTCGCCGCGGGGGATGCTGATGGTGGCGCGCGCCGATCAGGCCCGGGCCTTTGACCGCGACGCGGCCGAGATGGACCTGACCCCGATCACGGTCGAGGAGGCGCGCGCCCGCCTGCCCATCCTGAACCCCGCGACCGTGGCCCATGCCGCCACCGCCGACCACGCCTGGGACATCGACACCGACCTGTTCCTGCAGACCTGCCAGCGGCGGGCGCGGTCGGGGCCGGCTGCCGGGC
>JACXUX010000388.1 GCA_014763725.1 Rhodobacterales bacterium | reverse complement strand
TTCCTGCACGCCGTCAGCGAAGGCCCCGCAAATCAAAGCTACGGTCTGCAGGTGGCGCAACTGGCCGGCGTGCCCCCTGCGGTGATCCGCGCGGCGCGCAAGCACCTCGCGCACCTCGAACAGCAATCGGCCGCCCAGCCCGCGCCGCAACTCGACCTGTTTGCGGCGCCCCTGATGCTGCAGGACGCTGACGAAGAGCACGACAACGCCGCCCCGCCCGCCCCCGCGCCCCGGGCATGCCGGAACGCTTGCCGCCAGGGGGCGGGGCGGCCTAGTGTCGGGCCACGGCAGAGTCCTGTGCCGTCCCGCGGGGACGGGGGCCTGCCGCACAGGGGGTGCCCATGATTTCCGAGGCCGAGTATCTGGCCGACATCCCGAACCTGCACACCTGGGATGGCGGCGTGACCTGGAACAGCGGCGGGTTCTTCGAGCCCGAGCTGTCCGCGCTGATCCGTCTGGTGCGCGCCTGCGGCCCGGGGGCCGAGGTGGTCGAAACCGGCGCGGGCAATTCGACCGTGTCCTTACTGCTGGCGGGCGCCGCCCGGGTGCAGGCGATCTGCCCCGATCAGGACCTGTTCGACCGCATCACCGCCTATTGCGACGCCAAGGGCATCGACCGGCAGGGCCTGACGCCCATCGTCGGCTGGTCCGAGGACGTTCTGCCGAAACTGGCCGACCGGATGGAGGCCGAGGGCCGCCGCGCCGATCTGGTGCTGATCGACGGCGGGCACGGCTGGCCCACGGTCTTTGTCGACTTCTGCTACATGTTCCGCATGCTGCGGCCGGGCGGCTGGCTGGTGATCGACGACATCCAGATCTACGGCATCAAGGAACTGGCGCGGATGCTGGTCGAGGACCCGCGCGTCGAACGTGTCGAGACGCTGCGCAAGACGCTGATCTTCCGCAAGAAGGTCGACGTGCGCTATCTGCCCGACTGGTACGACCAGCCCTATATCTTCCGCCAGACCGACGCGCACGACACCGCGCTCTGACCGCCCCCCGGACCGGGCGCAGGGCCCCCCGGGCCTGCGCCGCTGCGCCGCCCGGACCCCGACCGCAGGACCCCCCCATGACGCGCCCGCGCAAGATCATCATCGACACCGACCCCGGCCAGGACGATGCCGTGGCCATCCTGCTGGCGCTGGCCAGCCCCGAGCTCGAGGTGCTGGGCATCACCGCGGTTGCAGGTAACGTGCCGCTGACGCTGACGCAGAAGAACGCGCGCATCGTCTGCGAACTGGCCGGGCGGCCCGATCTGCGCGTCTTTGCCGGCTGCGACCGGCCGATCGCCCGGCCGCTGGTCACGGCCGAACATGTGCATGGCAAGACCGGCCTGGACGGGCCGGTGATGGCCGACCCGGTGATGCCCCTGCAGCCCGGCCATGCCGTCGACTTCCTGATCGAGACGCTGCGGGCCGAGGCGGCGCATACGGTGACGCTCTGCCCGCTGGGGCCGCTGACGAACATCGCCACCGCCCTGACCCGCGCGCCCGACATCGCGGGCCGCATCCAGCAGATCGTGCTGATGGGCGGGGCCTATTTCGAGGTGGGCAACATCACCCCCGCGGCCGAGTTCAACATCTATGTCGACCCCGAGGCAGCGGCCACGGTGTTCGGCGCGGGTGTGCCGCTGGTGGTGATGCCGCTGGACGTGACGCACAAGGCGCTGACCAACCGCGCCCGGGTCGAGGCCTTCCGCGCGCTGGGCACAGAACCGGGCCGGATGGTGGCGGAATGGACGGATTTCTTCGAGCGCTTCGACATGGCGAAATACGGCAGCGAGGGCGCACCGCTGCACGACCCCTGCGTGATCGCCTATCTGCTGCGCCCCGACCTGTTCCGCGGCCGGCACATCAATGTCGAGATCGAGACGCAGTCCGACCTGACCCGCGGGATGACGGTGGCCGACTGGTGGGGCGTGACCACCCGGCCGGCCAATGCGCTGTTCATGGGCGACATCGAGGCGGGGGGCTTCTTTGACCTGCTGACCGAGCGGATCGCCCGGCTCTAGGCGTCGCAGGGGGGGCTGTCTGCCCCCCTCTGGGCCTGCGGCCCATTCACCCCCCGAGGATATTTGGCCGGGAAGCGGGGGGGCGATGC
>JACXUX010000387.1 GCA_014763725.1 Rhodobacterales bacterium | reverse complement strand
GGTTCGTGTCCGGCTGGGCGGTGGTGGGCAGCCACTGGGTGGCGCTGGCGCGGCCCTCGGCCCGGCTGGAGGCCGCGCAGGGGGCTGAGCGGGCCGAGGTGGCCTGGCGGGTGACGCTGCGCGCGAGCCCCGCGGGCGCGCCGTCGCGCCCCGTGCCGGGCCAGCGCCTGCGCGAGGGCACCCGGCTGTTCCGCATCGAGACGGTGGCCGAGGCCGACCCCGCCGGCCGCTATCTGGAGCTGTTGGCCCGAGAGGAGGTTTCGCTGTGAGTTATGGCGTGGCGGCAGCGTTGCAGGCGGCGATCCATGCCCGGCTGACGGGGTGGCCCGCGCTGGCGGGCGTCGCGGTGCAGGATGCGGTTCCCGCGGGCGGGGCGGGCGAGACCTGGATCCAGATCGGCGCCGAAGAGGTGCTGGACGCCTCGGACAAGACGGCGCGCGGGGCGGAACACCGGCTGACGGTCAGCGTGATTTCGACCGCAGCGGGGTTTCTGGCGGCCAAGACGGTGGCGGGCGCGGTGACCGATGCGCTGGCCGATGCCGACCTGGCTCTGGCGCGCGGCCATCTGGTCGCGCTGCGTTTCCGCCGGGCGGTGGCGGCGCGGGTCGAGGACGGCGCGGAACGCCGGATCGACCTGGTCTTTGCCGCGCGGGTGGATGACTGAACTTGCACTGATCGAACAATCCAGATGCCTGTGGCACGGAAATCCGCGCCAGGGCCTATCATTTCCGGAGAATTCAGATGGCAGCCCAGAACGGCAAGGACCTGTTGATCAAGATCGACCTGACCGGCGATGGCCAGTTCGAGACCATGGCGGGGCTGCGCGCCACGCGCATCGCCTTCAACGCCGAGACGGTCGAGGTGACCAGCCTCGAGAGCGCGGGCGGCTGGCGCGAACTGCTGGCGGGGGCGGGGGTGAAGTCGGCCGCGATTTCCGGCGCGGGCGTGTTCCGCGATGCCAACACCGATGCCCGCGCGCGGCAGATCTTCTTTGACGGCGAGGTGCCGCGGTTCCAGGTGATCGTGCCCGATTTCGGCGTGATCGAGGGGCCGTTCCAGATCACCGCGATCGAATATGCCGGCAGCCACAATGGCGAGGCGACCTACGAGCTGACGCTGGCCTCGGCCGGTGTGCTGGGCTTCGTGGCGCTGTGATGAACCCCTGGGCGGGCGAGGTGGCGGTCTGGCTGGATGGCCAGCGCCATGTGGCCAGGCTGACGCTGGGCGCGCTGGCCGAGATGGAGACTGCGCTGGGCGAGGGCGGGCTGATCGCGCTGGTCGAACGGTTCGAGACGGGCCGCTTTTCCACGCGCGACGTGCTGGCCGTGCTGGTCGCGGGCCTGCGCGGCGGCGGCTGGCAGGGCCGGGCCGAGGATCTGCGCACGGTCGAGGTGGGCGGCGGCCCGGTGGCGGCGGCGCGGGCGGCGGCGCAGCTGCTGACGCGCGCCTTTGCCCTGCCGGGCGAGTCATGACCGGCATCGACTGGCCCGGGCTGATGCGCGCGGGGCTGCGGCGGTCCGAGCTGGGGGGCCTGGGGCTGACGCCCGAGGTCTTCTGGCGGCTGACCCCGGCCGAGCTGCGGCTGATGCTGGGGGCCGAGGCGGCGGTGCCGCCCCTGACGCGCGCGCGGCTGGACGAGCTGGCGCGCGCCTTCCCCGACCGGCGGAACGGAGGCGAGGATGGAACCCGAGGATGAGCTGATCGTGCAGCTGGATGCGCTGGAGGCCGCGCTGGCCGGCGCCCAGGACATGACCGGCGCCTTTACCGCCGAACTGGCGCGGATGAAGGAGCAGATGGTCTTTACCCAGCGCGAGGTGAACAGCCTGTCGGCCGGGATCGGCGGCGGGCTGCGGCGCGCCTTTGACGGGGTGGTGTTCGACGGGCTGCGGCTGTCGGATGCGCTGAAGACGGTGGCCAGGTCGATCGTCGACACGCTGTATTCCGTGTCGGTCCGGCCGGTGCAGGGCGCGCTGGGCTCGCTGTTCCTGGCCTTCGCCGTCTTCACCTCCAGCCCCTTCACCCGTCTGGACCCCGCGCCGTTCCAGGGCGCGTCGCTGAACCCGCTGTTGCAGGACCCGGCCCTGGCCGTGCATCCGCCGCTGCTCTACGC
>JACXUX010000077.1 GCA_014763725.1 Rhodobacterales bacterium | reverse complement strand
ACATGGCCCCCCGCACCGCCGCCGTCGCGGCCATCCTGGCCCTGCCGCTGGCGCTGGCCGCCTGCCTGCCCGAGGCGATGACGCCCCCGCCCAGCGGCGCGCAGGATTACGCGACCTTCTGCGCGGCCTGCCACGGGTCTGCGGGCCGCGGCGACGGCCCCGCGGCCGAGGGGCAGTCCCCCGCCCCCGCCGATCTGACGGGGCTGGCCGCGCGCAACGGCGGCACCTTCCCGATGCTGTCGGTGATGGGCAAGATCTATGGCTATGCCGGTGTGCCCGGGGCCACACCCACCGCCGGCGCCATGCCCGAGTTCGGCTCGCTGCTTGAAGGGCAGACGGTGCTGTTCGACGCGGGCGACGGCATCGCCAGCCCGACCCCGCTGCGGCTGGTTCAGATCGCCCAGCACCTGCAGACGCTGCAGGACTGACGCCTCAGCCCCGCTGGATCAGCGCCACCCCCGCCGCCATCAGCGCCAGGCCCGAGGCGCGCGTCAGCGTGATGTCGCGCACCGGCGCGCCGAACAGGCCGAACCGGTCGATCAGCGCGGCGCTGACCATCTGGCCCAGCAGCACGCAGAACACCGCATTGCCCACGCCGAAGCGCGGCGCGATCCAGGTGATCGACAGCACATAGAAGGCCACGAACAGCCCCGCGCCGAACAGATGCGGCGGCTGGGCGGGGGCCGCGCGCAGCGCGACCAGGCTGCCGGTCGCGGCCGCCACCGCCAGCACCGCCGCCAGCGCCACCGCGAACAGGATCACCGCCGCCGCGGCCGGTGCACCCAGCAGGCCCCCCAGCCGCGCATTCAGCGCCGCCGGCACCGGGATCCCCAGGCCCGCGGCCAGCATCACCGCCGCATCGCGCAAGGTCTCTGCCGTCATCGCGCCGCCCCCCGGACCGCCCGCCGCTAGCGTGCGGCCAGATCCTGTTCGGGCATCCGGCCGGCGATTTCAAGGATCAGCTTGCGCTTGACCGCGGCGGCAAAGCTTTCGGTGCCGTCGACGGCCACGACAAAGGCGCCGGGGCCGCCGATGATCCGCTGTTCATAGAGCCGCGCCAGATCGCTGCCCGCAGGCCCGCTGCAGACCCAGCACAGACCCAGCACAGAATCGGCAGGCCGTTGATGGTGATGCCCGCGGCCAGCACCTGATCGCGCGCGGGGCCCAGCGCGGGGCCGGTGCGGTTGTTCGCGCTGTCGCCGGAAAAGTCGATGACGCGGCGCAGCCCTTCAAAGGAATTCGTCTCGATCAGCCGCTGGCCCTCGATCAGGGCCGCACCGATGGCGTTGCTGCCATAGGCCAGCCGCGGCGGTGCCAGCAGGCGGGCGGCGAAATCGGCCGCGGCCGCCGGCCCGTCGATGCGCATCCAGTCGACCACCACGGCCTGGTTGGCCGCCCATTCCACATAGGTCACCGCGATCGACCCGGTCAGGTTCGAGGTGATGGCCCGCACCACCTCGGGGTCGGTCAGGGCGGTGGCATAGCCCTGTCGCTGAAACTCGATCTCGCTCTGGTCGATCGACCCCGAGGCATCGGCCAGCAGGACCAGTTCCAGATCGACCTCTTCGGCCGCGGCAGGGGCGGCCAGGGCCAGGGCTAGCGTCACGGTCAGGGCCAGTGCGGGGGCGATCCACCTCATGCGCTCAGCCTGCCATGGGGCGCGGCATCCCGCAGCCCGCGTCGCACATCCTCACGGCGAAGCGACACGCGGGCGGGTTGCAGGGGGCCCGGCGGGCCGACGGGCCTTGACCCCCTTCGCTGCACTTGCCACATCTGCACGACGCCCGGAGACCGACATGGCCCTGCCCGTCCGCGATCAGCTGAAATACTGGGGCATCGCCGCGGCGGTGTTCCTGGCGCTGCTGTGGTTTCTGGGCGACGTGATCCTGCCCTTCCTGGTCGGCGGGGCGATTGCCTATTTCCTGGACCCGGTGGCCGACCGGCTGGAACGTCTCGGCCTCAGCCGGGTGGCTGCGACGACCACCATCTCGGCCGTGGCGCTGCTGGTGGTGGTGCTGCTGGTGCTGGCAATCATTCCGGCGATGGTCAAGCAGCTGGCCGCGCTGATCAATGCCATGCCCGACCTGCTGCGCCAGCTGCAGGTCTTCCTGCTGGACCGCTTTCCCGAACTGGCCGACGAGACCAGCACGATGCGCCAGACCCTGACCGACATCGCCGAGGCGATCCGGTCGCACGGCGGGCAGCTGGCCTCGGGCGTGCTGACGCAGGCGATGAACATCGTCTCGGCCGTGATCTTCGTCGTGGTCGTGCCGGTCGTGGCCTTCTACCTGCTGATGGACTGGGACAAGATGGTCGCGCGGCTGGACGGCCTGCTGCCGCTGGACCATGCCCCCGCGATCCGCCGCCTGGCGGCCGAGATCGACGCGGTGCTGGCCGGTTTCGTCCGCGGCCAGATCAGCGTCTGCCTGATTCTGGGCACCTTCTATGCCACGGCGCTGATGCTGACGGGGCTGCAGTTCGGCATGGTGGTGGGGGCGCTGGCGGGCGCGATCACCTTCATCCCCTATGTCGGGTCGATCGTGGGCGGGGGCCTGGCGATCGGGCTGGCGCTGTTCCAGTTCTGGGGCGACTGGGCGATGATCGGGCTGGTCGCCGGCATCTTCGTCCTGGGCCAGTTCCTCGAGGGCAACGTGCTGACGCCCAAGCTGGTGGGCGAATCGGTCGGGCTGCATCCGGTCTGGCTGCTGTTCGCGCTGTCGGCCTTCGGGTCGGTCTTCGGCTTTGTCGGGATGCTGGTGGCGGTGCCGGTGGCGGCGGCGATCGGCGTCTTTGCCCGCTTCGGGATCGAACAGTATCAGACCAGCCTGCTGTACAAGGGGCTGGCCGGCCGCCAGCCGCCGCCCGAGACGCGGGACGCCGCCGAGTGAGCCGTCAGCTGCTGCTGGACCTGCGGCTGCCGGTGCGCACGGCGCTGGGGCGGGGGGATTTCTTTGTCGCGCCCTCGAACGCGCTGGCGCTGGCGGCCATCGACGGCTGGACCGACTGGCCGGGCCGGCGGCTGTTGCTGACCGGGCCCGAAGGGTCGGGCAAGACGCATCTGGCGCATGTCTGGGCGGGGCTGTCAGGGGCGCTGGTGCTGGCCGCGGCCGATCTGGCGGCGGCCGACCCGCCCGTGCTGGTGGCCCGGGGCGCCATCGCGGTCGAGGATGCCGACCGCATCGCCGCCGATCCTGCGGCGGAACGGGCGCTGTTTCACCTGTGCAACCTGGCCGCGGCCGAGGGCGCGGCGCTGCTGCTGACCGCGCGCGGCCCGGTGCCCGCCTGGGGGCTGCGCCTGCCCGATCTGGAAAGCCGGGTCCAGGCCATGGCGGTGGCCCGCCTGGGCCCGCCGGACGATGCGCTGCTGGCCGCGGTGCTGGTCAAGCTGTTCGCCGACCGCCAGCTGGCGGTGGCGCCTGCCGTCATCCCCTGGCTGGTGGCGCGGATCGACCGCAGCCTGGGCGCGGCGGCGGCGGCGGTCGCGCGGCTGGATGCGGCCTCGCTGGTCGGGCACCGGCGGATCACGCCGCACCTGGCGGCCGAGGTGCTGGACAGCGGCGAATCGCAGGCGTAGCTTGGCTGCCCGCTGTTCATGAACCCAGATGACACAGGCCGATTTCCTGCACGCCCCCTTTCCCGCGCCCGTCGCCCTGAGCCGGGCGGAAACCGCCGGGCCCCGGCGGTTCTTCAACCGCGAACTCAGCTGGCTGGCCTTCAACTGGCGCGTGCTCGAGGAGGCGACGAACCCCGCCGTGCCTCTGCTGGAACGGCTGCGCTTCCTGTCGATCAGCGCGACCAACCTGGACGAATTCTACACCGTGCGCGTGGCGGGCCTGCGCCAGCTGGCGCGGGGCGGCAACACCAGCCTGTCCGAGGACGGGCTGACCCCGGCCGAACAGCTGCCGCTGATCAACGCCGATGCGCGGCGGCTGATGCAGGTGCAGCAGACCGTGCTGAACAAGCTGAAGCGCGAGATGGAGGCCGCGGGCATCGCCATCCTGACGCGGTCGAAGCTGACGGCGCGCGACCTGCGCACGCTGGAAAGCCACTTCCTGCACAAGGTGTTCCCGGTGCTGTCGCCGCTGGCGATCGACCCGGCGCATCCCTTCCCCTTCATCCCCAACACCGGCTTCTGCCTGGCGCTGCAGCTGGAACGGGTGTCGGATGGCCGCCCGCTGCAGGCGCTGCTGCCGATCCCCCAGCAGGTGCCGCGGTTCGTCGAACTGCCGGCGAAACCGGGCGAACACCGTTTCCTGCCGCTGGAAGAGCTGCTGCTGCTGCATCTGGGGGTGCTGTTCCCCGGCTATGCCGACCGTGGCCATTGCGCCTTTCGCGTGCTGCGCGACAGCGACCTCGAAGTCGAGGACGAGGCCGAGGATCTGGTCCGCGAATTCGAGACCGCGCTGAAACGCCGCCGCCGGGGCGAGGTGATCCGGCTGAAGATCACCGCCGGCGCGCCCGCGGACCTGCGCGCCCTGGTGATGGAGGAACTGGCCGTCACCCCCGACGAGGTGGTCGAGGTCCGCGGCCTTCTGGGCATCGCCGACCTGAAGGAGCTGGTGCTGGACAGCCGGCGCGACCTGCTGTGGCCGGCCTTCACCCCCCGCGTGCCGGAACGGGTGCAGGATCACGACGGCGACCTGTTCGCCGCGATCCGGCAGAAGGACATGCTGCTGCATCACCCCTATGAAACCTTCGACATGGTGGTCCAGTTCCTGCGCCAGGCCGCGGCCGACCCCGATGTGGTGGCGATCAAGCAGACGCTCTACCGCACCAGCCGCGACAGTCCGATCGTCGATGCCCTGTGCGAGGCCGCCGAGGCCGGCAAGTCCGTCACCGCGCTGGTCGAACTGAAGGCCCGCTTCGACGAGGCCGCGAACATCCGGCAAAGCCGCCGCCTGGAACGGGCGGGCGCGCATGTGGTCTATGGCTTCCTGAACCTGAAGACCCACGCCAAGATCAGCACCGTCGTCCGGCGCGAAGGCGACAGCCTGGTGACCTATACCCATTTCGGGACCGGCAACTATCACCCGATCACGGCGCGGATCTATACCGACCTGTCCTTCTTCACCTGCGATCCGGCGCTGGGGCGCGATGCGACCAAGGTGTTCAACTACCTGTCGGGCTATGTCCAGCCCGAGGGGCTGGAAAACCTGGCCATCGCGCCGATCTGCCTGAAGTCGACCCTGCTGCGCCACATCGCGGCCGAGGCCGAACACGCCCGCGCCGGCCGGCCCGCCGCGATCTGGGCCAAGATGAACAGCCTGATCGAGCCCGAGGTGATCGACGCCCTCTATGCCGCCAGTTCGGCGGGGGTAAAGATCAGCCTGGTCATCCGCGGCGTCTGCGGCATCCGCCCGGGCGTCAAGGGCCTGTCGGAAAACATCCGCGTCAAGTCGATCGTCGGCCGCTTCCTGGAACACAGCCGCATCGTCTGTTTCGGCAACGGCCATGGCCTGCCTTCGCGCAAGGCGCGGGTCTGGATCAGTTCGGCCGACTGGATGGACCGCAACCTGTCGCGCCGGGTGGAAACGCTGGTCGAGATCCTGAACCCCACCGTCAAGGAACAGATCGTGGGCCAGATCATGGCCGCCAACCTGGCGGATGAGGCGCAGAGCTGGGTCCTGGCCGCCGATGGCAGCTACCGCCGCGATCTGGCGCCGGGCGACGGCAAGCCCTTCAACTGCCACCGCTTCTTCATGGAAAACCCGTCGCTGTCGGGTCGCGGGCGGGCGGGCGCGCGCGACGCGCCCCGCCTTGCGCCGTCGCAGGATTGACCCTGCCGCCCCGCGCGGGCATGGTCGATCACGAAAGCCGGAGACTGCCCATGAACGACCGCCATGCCACCGAAGATGACCGGGGGCCGTTCGGCCGCCCGCTGTTCGAGGATCCGTCTGCCCGCGCGCTCAGCCGGGTGGGGGTGGTGGATGTCGGCTCGAACTCGGTCCGGATGGTGGTCTTCGACGGCGCGGCCCGCAGCCCGGCCTATTTCTACAACGAAAAGGTGATGTGCGGGCTGGGCCAGGGCCTGGCCGAAACCGGCCGGCTGAACCTCCGCGGGCGGGAACGGGCGCTGGCCGCGCTGCGCCGTTTTGCGCTGCTCGCACAAGACATGGGCATCGGGCCGATGACCGTGGTCGCGACCGCCGCCGTGCGCGAGGCCGAGGACGGCAGCGATTTCCGCGACCAGGTGTTCCGCGAGACCGGGCTGAAGATGTGGGTGATCGACGGCGCCGAAGAGGCGCGGCTGTCGGCCCAGGGCGTGCTGCTGGGCTGGCCCGAGGCGCGCGGCATCGCCTGCGACATCGGCGGGTCGTCGATGGAACTGGCGCGCATCGGCGGCGGCCGGGCGGGGGAACGCGCGACCTCGCCCCTGGGGCCGTTCCGGCTCCAGCAGATCGAGGGCGGCGCCAAGGCCCGCCGCACCCGCATCCGCCGCGTGCTGACCGACCTGCGCCGCACCTTTGCCGGGTCGGGCGAACGCATCTACCTGGTGGGCGGGTCCTGGCGGGTGGTGGCGCGGATGGACATGGAACGCCGCGCCTATCCGCTGACGGTGCTGCACGAATACCGCATGCTGCCCGCCCAGGTGATCGAGACGCTGGACTGGATCGCCCAGAACGACCCGGCCGAGCTGCGCGCGCGCACCGGCACCTCGGCCGAACGGATGGACCTCTTGCCGCTGGCCTGCGAGGTGCTGCGCGAACTGGTCGACATCTTCGAACCGCGCGAGATCGACGTGTCCGCCTATGGCATCCGCGAGGGGCTGCTGTATGAACAGATGCCCGAACGGCTGCGCGCCCGCGACCCGCTGATCGAGGCCGCCCGGATGGCCGAGGCGACGCAGGCCCGCATGCCCGGCTTCGGCAAGAAGCTGTTCCAGTTCCTGGAACCCCTGTTCCCGGATGCCACGCCCGACCGCCAGCGGCTGATCCACGCCGCCTGCCTGCTGCACGACACCGCCTGGCGCGCCCATCCCGACTATCGGCACGAGGTCTGCTTCGACAACGCGACGCGGGCGAACCTGGGCGGGCTGGACCATGCCGGGCGGGTGTTCCTGGGCCTGGCGCTGCTGCACCGCTACAAGAACAGCCGCGCCGGCAGCCGGATGGAACCCATGGTCCGCCTGCTGGACGAGGCGCAGATCGCCGAGGCCGAGGTGCTGGGCAAGGCGATGCGCTTTGGCGCCATGTTCGCCGTGGCCGACCCCGCCGCGGCCGGCGCGCTGAAGCTGCGACCGAAGAAGCGCGAACTGGAACTGTCGCTGACGCCGATGGGCGCGGGCCTGTTCGGCGAGGTGGCCGAGGCCCGCTTTACCGCGCTGGCCCAGGCGATGAAATGCACGCCGCGCGTGACCCACGCGCCGGGGGCCGAGGCGAAGGGGGCCTGAGATGCGGCTGGACCATCTGGTGATTTCGGCAGCCACCCTGGACGAGGGCTGCGACTGGGTCGAGGCGCATCTGGGCGTGCGTCCCGCGGGCGGCGGGCGGCATGTCCACATGGGCACGCACAACCGCCTGCTGGGGATGGGGAACCTGTATCTCGAGGTGATCGCGATCGACCCCGCGGGCGAAACCCCGGCCCAGCCGCGCTGGTTTGCGCTGGACGACTTTTCCGGCCTGCCGCGGCTGACGAACTGGGTGGTGGCGGTGGAAAACCTGCGCGCCGAACTGGCCCAGGCCCCGGCCGGCGCGGGCGAGCCCTGGGCGCTGTCGCGCGGCGATCTGCGCTGGCATGTCGGCGTTCCACTCGATGGCCGGCTGCCCTTTGACGGGGGCTTTCCGCTGCTGATCCACTGGGACACGCCCCTGCATCCCACCGCGCAGCTGGCCGACAGCCAGATCCGCCTGACCCGGCTGGAAATCGACCATCCCCGCGCCGGGGCGCTGCGGCCGGCGCTGGCCGACCTGCACGACCCCCGCGTCGCGGTGATCGAGGGCCCGGCCCCCCGCCTGCGCGCGGAATTCGCCACCCCCGGGGGGCCGGTCTGGCTGTGACGATCCGCCCCGCCACCCCCGCCGATGCCGACGCGGTCGCCGCGATCTGGAACCTCTACATCCGCGACACCGCCGTCACCTTCAACAGCGCCGAAAAATCGCCGGCCGAGGTCGCCAACCTGATCGCCAGCCGCCCCGCCTTTCTGGTCGCGGCGGGGGCCGATGGCGGGGTGCTGGGCTTTGCCACCTATTCCCAGTTCCGCGGCGGGGTGGGCTATGCCCAGACCATGGAACACACGATCCTGCTGGCCCCCGGCGCATCCGGCCGGGGTCTGGGCCGGGGCCTGCTGACCGCGATCGAGGATCACGCCCGCGCGGGCGGCGCCCACAGCCTGTTCGCCGGCGTCAGCGCCGAAAATCCCGAGGGCCGCGCCTTCCATGCCGCCCTGGGCTATGCGGTGGCGGCCATCCTGCCGCAGGTGGGGCGCAAGTTCGGCCGCTGGATGGACCTTGTGCTGATGCAGAAATTCCTGTCCTGACCGGGCCGCGCCGCGCTAGGATGCGGCCATGTCGATCTGGACCCGCCTGACCGAAGCCATCGCCGCCCTTGCCCGGGGCGAAGGGCTCTGGGCACTGTTCGACCGGCTGCGCCCCGCCACCCCGCCGGAAAAGTCGGTGGCCTTCACCATCGCCGTCATCGCGCTGGGGGCCAAGATGGCCAAGGCCGATGGCACCGTCACCCGGGATGAGGTGACCGCCTTCCGCCGCGTGTTCACCCTGCCCCCGGGCGAAGAGGCGCATGCCGCCCGCGTCTTCAACCTGGCCCGCCAGGACGTAGCGGGGTTCGAACTCTACGCCAGCCGCATCGCCGCGATGTTCCCGGGGGACGAGGGCCGCCCCGTCCTGACCGACCTGATGGAGGTGCTGTTCGCCATCTCGATGGCCGACGGCGCCTATCACGCCGCCGAGGATGCCTTCCTGGCCGAGGTGGCGCGGCGGCTGAACATCGGCGACCCCTGTTTCCGCGCGATCCGCGCCCGCTTCGTGCCCGATACCCCGCGTGATCCCTATGACGTGCTGGGCATCCCGCCCACCGCAACCCTGGACGAGGCCCGCGCCGCCTGGCGCGCCGCGGTGATGGATACCCACCCCGACCGGATGCTGGCCCGCGGCGTGCCGCAAGAGGCGCTGCGCCTGGCCGAACGGCGGCTGATCGCCGTCAACGCCGCCTGGGAGGAGATCAGCGGCAAGCGGGCCGCCTGATGGCCCGGCCGCTGCGCCTGGCCACCTGGAACGTCGAGTGGTTCACCCACCTGTTCGACGACCAGGACCGCCTGCGCCCCGACCGCGAATGGTCGGGCCGCCATCAGGTCACCCGCATCGACCAGATCACCGCGCTGGCCACCGTGCTGCGCGCGATGGATGCCGATGCGGTCATGGTGATCGAGGCGCCCGATACCGGCAGCCGGCGGTCCTCGGTCCGCGCGCTTGAATCCTTTGCGCGCGAGACGGGGCTGCGCACCCACCGCGCCGTGACCGGCTTTCCCAGCGAGACGGAACAGGAGATCTCGCTGCTCTACGACCCCGACCGGCTGCGCGCCCGCCATGACCCGCGCGAGGCGCCCGATGCCCCGCGCTTCGACGCGCTGTGGCGCTTTGACGTCGATGGCGATGCCCTGCCCGAACCGATCCGGTTTTCCAAGCCGCCGCTGGAACTGGCCGTGACGGTGCAAGGCCGCCTGCTGCGGCTGATCGGGGTGCATCTGAAGTCGAAATCCCCCCATGGCGCGCGCAGCCCCGAGGAAGCGATCCGCATCGGCATCGACAACCGCCGCAAGCAGCTGGCCGAGGCGGTCTGGCTGCGCCGCCGGATCGAGGCGCATCTGGCCGCGGGCGACAGCCTGATCGTGCTGGGCGACGTGAACGACGGCCCGGGCCTGGACGAATACGAAAAGCTCTTCGGCCATTCCGGGCTCGAGGTGCTGATGGGCGTCGATGCCCCGCCCGAGGTGCGGCTTTGCGACCCGCATGCGCGCCTGGCCCGCGCCAGCCGCCACGGCCTGACCGCCAGCACCGCCCGCTTCTGGAACCCCGCGGCCGAGCGCTATTTCGAGGCGCTGCTGGACTACATCCTGGTCTCGCCGGACCTGGCCCAACCCCCGGCAGGGCCGCAGGCGCCGGTCTGGCGCATCTGGCACCCGCTGAACGACCCCGCCTGCGCGGGCGATCCGGATCTGGGCCGCGCGCTGCTGACCGCCTCGGACCATTTCCCGGTGACGCTCGACCTGCGCTTGTGATTTGGCAGGCCGCCCGCGACGGAGTATCATGTGGCCATGTGGATGCGCACCCAGATCGAGGAAGGCGCGCGTCTGATGCTACGCGGCCTGATGTCGGAACTGGACCCCACGCTTCAGGAAATGGGCCGCGCCCTGCAGGAGCTGGAGCCGGCGCTGCGCGCGCTGGTCGAGACGATGGGCGACATCCGCTGGTATGAGGCCCCGGAAGTCCTGCCCAACGGCGACATCCTGATCCGCCGCA
>JACXUX010000076.1 GCA_014763725.1 Rhodobacterales bacterium | reverse complement strand
GGCGAATCGGGTCGCTGCTGCGCCGCGCCTGGCAGGCCGAGCCGCCCGCGGGGCTGGCGGTGCAATGGCACGCCCGGCAGGCGGGACCGGGGGCCGATCTGGTCTGGGACGTGCTGGGGCCGCAGCCCGCGCCGCTGCTGGCGCCGGGGGCGGTGGTGCTGAACCTGACCGGGGTGACCGCGGGCGATGCCGCGGCGCTGGCCGCCAATGTCGCCCTGGGCCGCGCGGTGCAGGCCCAGGCGGGCCTGTGGGGGGCGCGGGCGGTGCTGCACCTGTCCTCGGCCGCGGTCTATGCGGGCCATCCGCGGCATCTGGCGGATGAGACGGACGAGCCCGCCCCGCCCGGCCCCTATGGCCAGGCAAAACTGGCGATGGAGCACGCGGTCCGGGCCTTGGGCGGCCCCCCCGCCACGATGATCCGGCTGGGCAATGTGGCGGGGGCCGATGCGCTGCTGGGCCGCGCGGTGCCGCCGGTGGCGCTGGATCCGGTGCCGGGCCTGCCGCGCGGCCCGCTGCGGTCCTACATCGGGCCGCAGAGCCTGGGGCGCGCCCTGGCCTGCCTGTGCCGGCAGGCGACGACCGGTGCCGCGCTGCCTTTGCATCTGAACCTGGCCCAGGCGCCCGAGGTCGCGATGGCCGACCTGCTGGACGCGGCGGGCCTGGCCTGGCACTGGGCGCCGCCCAACCCCCGCGTGCTGCCGCGGGCGGTGATGGCGGTGGCGCGGCTGGCGGCGCTCTGCCCGCTGCCGCCGGCCGACCCCGCGCGCATGGTCGCGGAATGGCGGCAGCTGCGGCAGGTGCCGGCATGACCCCGGCCAAGCGCGCCCTGGACATCGTGGTGGCGCTGGTGCTGGCGGCCGTGCTGGCGCTGCCCTTCGCGCTGCTGCTGGCGGTGCTTTGGGCGGTCGAAGGGCGGCCGCTGTTCTATGTGGCCGAACGGATGCGCGCCCCCGGCCGGCCGTTCCGGCTGTGGAAACTGCGCACGATGCGCCCTGCCCCCGCCGAGCGTGGCGTGTCGGGCGCCGACAAGGCCGACCGCATCTCGCCCATCGGCCGCTTCCTGCGCCGCAGCCGTCTGGATGAAATCCCCCAGCTGTGGAACGTGCTGAAGGGCGACATGAGCTTTGTCGGACCCCGCCCGCCGCTGCGCGAATATGTCGAACGGTTCCCCGACCTCTACGCCCGGGTGCTGCAAAGCCGGCCGGGCATCACGGGCCTGGCCACGCTGCATTTCCACCGGCATGAGGAATGGCTGCTGGCCCAATGCCACACGCCCGAACAGACCGACCGCGCCTATGCCCGCCGCTGCGTGCCGCGCAAGGCCCGGCTGGACCTGATATACCAGCAGCGCCGCACGCTGTGCCTGGATCTGGCGCTGATGGTCGAGACGGTCCGCCGCGTCCTGATCCGTCGCAGCCGCCATCGGCAATAGGCTGCGCATGGCGGGTCGACTCGCTTGCTGCGGTGCAGTAGTTGCTCTAGCGTGAGCAACGTTCGAATTTGCAGCCAGAATTTTGTGCGGGCCTTCGGGTCTGACGTAAGCGGTGATCGCCGCGGCCCGGTTTGCTGGAACCAGACAGCCGGGTGCGCAAGATAGCGGCATTGGATGAGGGATTGTCGATGGCAGCACCGCTGAAGGCCTGGCTCTTCCGTCTGGTGGACGGCCTGACCCGCGCGCAGAAGCGCACGATCCTGCTGCTGCTGGATGTGGCACTGGCGCCGGCGGCGCTGTTCGTGACCTGTGCGCTGCTCTACAACAACCCCCTGCCGCTGGCGATCCTGGGCCGGGTCTGGGTGATCATCCCGCTGGTGGCGCTGGCCGCCGGGATCGGGTCGGCGGCGCTGGGCATCCACCGCATCCGGCTGAATGCCTTTGAAAGCATCGCGCTGCTGCGGCTGGCGGTCTATGCCGCGATCATGACGGTGGCCTTTGCCGCCATCGTCAGCGCGACCGATGCGCCCTTCCCGGGGGCGGCGCTGTTCCTGTTCGGCATGGCCTTCTTCCTGCTGGCGTTCCTGGCGCGGATGTCGCTGCTGCATGTGACGCGCTGGGTGCTGCGGCTGCGGCATGCGCGTTGCCGGGTGCTGATCTACGGGGCGGGCAACACCGGCATCCAGCTGGCCGCCGCGCTGCGGGCGCATGACACCATCGTGCCGGTGGCCTTTCTGGACGACGACACCGCCAAGCAGCGCGTGAACGCGGTGGGCCTGCACGTCTACGACCCGGCCGAGGTGGCCGAGATCGTGCGCGAACGCGACATCAAGCGCGTGCTGCTGGCCATGCCCTCGGTCGCGGCGCCAAAGCTGGCGCAGATCGCCCGCCGGCTGGAACGGATGGGGCTGGACGTGCAGACCGTGCCGTCCTTTGCCCAGCTGATCGGCGAGGAGCAGCTGGTCGGCAACCTGGCCCCGGTGAACCCCGGCCAGTTCCTGGGCCGCGCCCCCGTCGATGCCGCCCTGCCCGAGGGGCACCTGGCCTATGTCGGCCGGTCGGTGCTGGTGACCGGGGCGGGCGGGTCGATCGGGTCGGAACTGTGCCGCCAGCTGCTGCTGCACCGCCCGCGGGTGATCGTGCTGTTCGAGGTCAGCGAAATCGCGCTCTACACCGTCGACAAGGAGCTGCGCGCGCTGAGCGAGACGATGAAGGACGCCCCCCGCATCGTGCCGGTGCTGGGATCGGTGACCGATTCGCGCATGGCGCGCATGGTGATGGCCGACCACGGGATCGAGGTGGTCTTCCACGCCGCGGCCTACAAGCATGTGAACCTTGTCGAGGACAACCCGATCGCGGGCCTGGCCAACAACGTGCTGGGCACCCGGACGCTGGCCGATGCCGCGCATGAGGCGGGCGTCAAGCGCTTCATCCTGATTTCCACCGACAAGGCGGTGCGCCCCACCAATGTCATGGGGGCCTCCAAGCGGCTGGCCGAACTGGTGATCCAGGACATGGCGAAACGGTCGCGCAGCACCGTGTTCTCGATCGTGCGGTTCGGCAATGTGCTGGGGTCCTCGGGCTCGGTCATCCCGCTGTTCAAGGAACAGATCGCCCGCGGCGGCCCCGTCACCCTGACGCATGAGGATGTGACGCGCTTCTTCATGACCGTGCAGGAGGCCTCGCGCCTGGTGCTGCTGGCGGGGTCCTACAGCCAGCCGGGCGGGCCGGGCGCGCGGCTGGGCGGCGATGTCTTCGTGCTGGACATGGGCAAGCCCGTGCGCATCCGCGACCTGGCCGTCCAGATGATCGAGGCCGCGGGCTGCACCGTGCGCACCCCCGAAAACCCCGAGGGCGACATCGAGATCGTGGTGACCGGCCTGCGCCCGGGCGAAAAGCTGCATGAAGAGCTGCTGATCGGCCAGGGCCTGCTGACCACGCCGCACCCCAAGATCCTGCGCGCCGAAGAGGAAAGCCTGTCCGAGCTGGAAATGGCCTCGGCCCTGCGGGCGCTGCGCCATGCGGTGGCGGCGGGCGATGCCGCCGCCGCGCGCGAGGTGGTGATGCGCTGGGTGGGCGGCTATGCCCGCCCCGCCGCCCTGGCCGAGCGTTGATGCAACAGCCCGCGCGCGGCGTATGCCGCAGGGTTGCCTTGGCCCGTGCCGCTTTCTACGGTCGCGCCAAAGGGAGATGCCGGCATGACTTCGACCGACCGACGCCTTGCGGCCGTGGCGCTGGCCTTGGCCGTGCTGGCCGCCCCGGCCGCCCGGGCGCAGGATCCCGTGGGCTACAACCTGTATGGCGCGCCGGGCCTGATCGACATGCCGGTGGGCACGCCCGGGGCCGATGCCGATTTCGCGCAGACGCTGTCCTATTTCGACGGCGGCGACAAGATCACGCTCAGCTTCCAGATGCTGCCGCGGGTGTCGGGCAGCTTCCGCTATACCGGCGTGCGGGATCTGAACTTCTCGGGCTTTCAGGACTATTACGACCGCAGCTTCGACGTGCGCTTTCTGGCGCTGAAGGAAAGCCGCTGGCTGCCGGCGGTGACGGTCGGCCTGCAGGACTTTGCCGGCACGGGCCTGTTCGCGGGCGAATACATCGCGGCGACCAAGACGGTGCTGCCCAACCTGTCGCTGACGCTGGGCCTGGGCTGGGGGCGGCTGGGGGCCGACGGGTCCGACCGGCTGCCCGGCGCGCCCACCTGCCCGCCGCCCGCGGGCGCCGGCGGGCGGCCCAATGCCGACAGCTGGTTCCGTGGATCGCCCGCGCCCTTTGGCGGCCTGTCCTGGCAGGCGACCGAACGGCTGCGGTTCAAGGCGGAATATTCCTCGGACACCTACGAATGCGAATCGGGGTCGCGCGGGGTGTTCGACCGCGCCTCGCCCGTGAACTTCGGCGTGGAATGGCGGGCGACCCAGCGGCTGACGCTGGGCGCCTATTCGATGTATGGCAACGGCCTCGCGCTGTCGGCCAATGTCATCCTGAACCCGCGCAAGGCGCTGGTGCCGCTGGCCAGCCCCGGCCCGCGGGCGATCCCGCCGCGGCCCGACCGGGCGACGAACCCGGTGGCCTGGGGCACCGAATGGCATGCGCTGCCCACCTCGGCCCCGATCCTGCAGGAAAGCCTGCGCGGTCTGCTGCAGGCCGAGGGGCTGATCCTGGAATCGCTGACCGTGGGCCCGCAGGTGGCGGAACTGCGTTTCCGCGACCGCACGTTCGACATCCGCGCCAATGCGCTGGGCCGGGCGGCGCGGGCCATGGCGATCGGCCTGCCCGCCTCGGTCGAGACGTTCCGCCTGGTGCCGATCGTCGACGGCATGGCGGCCGCGGTCGTCACGGTCCGGCGCAGCGATCTGGAACGGTTGGAAAACGACCCCCGCGGCGCCGAACAGCTGTGGGCGCGCACCGAGGTGACCGATGCCGGCACCCTGCCGCGGCTGGCGCCGGTGCCGGGGCGCTATCCCGACTTCCGCTGGAGCTTCGCGCCCTATTTCCGCACCAGCTATTTCGACCCCAGCGAACCGATCCGCACCGAGGCCGGCCTGCGCCTGCGCGGCGAGGTCGAGCTGCGCCCGGGCCTGGTGCTGGCCGGGTCCAGCCGGCTGGCGCTGGCGGGCAACATGGACGATGCGCGCCCCTCGGGGCCGGTGCTGCCGACCTCGCCGCCTTCGGTGCGCACCAGCTGGCCACTGTATGAACGCACCGACGGGCCCAAGATCGAATACCTGACCGCGACCCAGTTCTTCCGCCCCGGGCGCAACCTGTATGGACGGGTGTCCGTGGGCCTGCTGGAGAGCATGTTCGCCGGCGTCTCGGGCGAGGTGCTGTGGCGCCCGGTCGACAGCCGCCTGGCCCTGGGGGTCGAGCTGAGCCATGTGCGCCAGCGCGACTATGACATGCGCTTCGGCCTGCTGCCCTATGACGTGACGACGGGGCATGTGTCGGCCTATTACGACCTGGGCGGCGGGTTCCTGGCCCAGGTGGACGCGGGCCGCTATCTGGGCGGCGACGTGGGCGCGACCTTCGCGCTGGACCGCACCTTTGCCAACGGCTGGTCGGTCGGGGCCTTCTTCAGCCAGACCAACGTGACCGCGGCCGAATTCGGCGAAGGGTCGTTCGACAAGGGCATCCGCTTCAGCATCCCGGTCACCTGGCTGAACGGCCAGCCCAGCCCGACGCGGCTGGGCACCACGATCCGCCCGGTCCAGCGTGACGGCGCGGCGCGGCTGGCCGTGCGCGACCGGCTGTATGACCGCCTGCGCGAGGATGATCAGGGCAGCTATGCCATCAGCTGGGGGAGGTTCTGGCGATGAGGCGCGCCGTCGTCGCACTGGTCCTGCTGGCGCTGGCGGGCTGCGGGTCCGAAGGGGCCGCACCCCAGGGCACCATGTTCCTGCTGGACACCATCCGCCAGGCCCGCAAGGGCGGCGACGAACCCCAGGTCACGGCGCTGGCGCTGACCCGCGCCGGCGTGGCCGAGGTCGACTATCCGCTGATCCGCATCCGGGTCGAGGAGGGCGCGCGCATCTCGCTGATGTATCAGGGCCAGGCCAATGCGCGCCACCGCACCTTCTATGACATCGCCAAGACCAGCTTCACCTTTCGTGCGGGCGTGCTGACGGCGACGCGGGGGCTGATCCCCGACCTGTATCAGGTCGACGCGCCGCAGCTGCTGGCGCTGCTGGAAGGGTCGGGTCCCGCGGGCAAAGCGCAGCGTATCCACCGCCGGATGGACGCCACCGCCGCGATCGGGGATGAGGTCTACGACTGCGTGCTGCAGGATGCCGGCCCCGAGGACATCGTGGTCCTCGATGCCCCGGCCGCCACCCGCTATGTGACCGAGGATTGCACCGGCCCCGCGGGCAGCTTCCGCAACCAGTACTGGCAGGGGGCCGACGGCACGATGTGGCTGTCGAAACAATGGCTGGGCGAGGATCTGGGCTATCTTCTGGTGGAAAGGCTGGTCCGATAGGCAGAATGGCAACAATCCCCGCTGCGGCGCAAAAATCCCAAGGGCAGCGTTGCAGCGCAGGGGTCGGTAAGGTAAGGTCTGCTCGGTTCACCTTTCATGGGATTCCTGCGATGAAAAAATTCACTGCTCTGGTTGCCTGCACCGCCCTGGTTGCCGGTGCCATGCCTGCCTTTGCTGCCGGTTCGGTTGATCAGCTGACCGTTTCGACCCAGGCCACGGCCCCCGTCGGCTTCGGCAGCCTGGCTGGCGCCGGTGTCGGCGTGACCGCCGGCACGATCATTGCCACGGCCATCGTCGGCACGCTGCTGGTCGTCACCATCGCCAACGACGACGGCACCACCACCACCACCACCCAGCTGGTCCCCTGATCCCATCGGCCCGGTGGACGACATCGCAGGGGGCCGCCCACCGGGCGGCCCTTTTGCATGGGCGCGCCCCTGATCGGGGCCGGGCGGCCTAGTAGTCGCGTTCCAGAAAGATGCCCAGGCCCGTGTCGCCGTCGCTGGACGCACGCCCGCGGATCGTCACGCTGTCGGTCAGATCCAGGTTCAGGTTGATCTGCGAACTGTCGCCCGAGCCCACGATCACCTCGGTATAGACGGTGCGCGACAGATACTTGCCCGCCCGGACCGAGGCCGAGCCGCTGTCGTCCGTGACCACGTCCAGGTCGTCCAGGTCAAAACTCTGGCGCAGGCGGCTGACCACGCCCTCGCCGCCGCGGCCGGCCAGTGTCGCCACGGCCGAGGCCAGCTGCGCCGCCTGGAACGCCGACAGGTTTTCCAGCCCCTGGCCGAACAGGATGCGCGCGATCACCTCTTCCTGCGGCAGTTCGGGCGAGGAGTCGAAGCGCACCTCGGGTTCGGTGGCGCGGCCCTCGATCACCACGCGGGCGGTGATGCCGTCGGCCTGGGTCGCGGCCACCACGCGCAGCCAGGGGTCCAGGTCGCCCTCGAGCCGGGCCTCGGCCTCGGTCAGGGTCAGGCGGGTGCCCAGGATGTCCAGCCGGCCGCGGATCAGGCCCAGCTGCCCCTCGGCCCGGACATCGTCGGTCGTCCCCAGCACGCGCAGGCTGCCGCCCAGTTCGGCATCCAGCCCCCGGCCACGCAGGAACATCCGGTTGGGCGCGTCGATCGTCAGGTCCAGCGCATAGGGCCGGGCCGACCCGCCCCCGTTGCCCGACGGCGCCTGCAGCAGGCCGGCGCGGGCGCGGGTGGCGCGCACCGCGGCCGGTTCGTTGATGTGGCGCAGGTCCTGCAGCGCGCCCCCGGCCGCAAACCCGGCCGAGGGGATGCGCAGTTCGGTTTCCGGCAGCAGGATCCGGCCGCCGATCCGCGCCCCGCCCGCGGCGGGCCCGCGCAACGTCACCTCGCCCGAGGCGCGGGTTTCATACAGCGCCGGGTCGCGCAGGATCGCCCCCATCAGCCGCAGCGCGAGGTCGGCATCGAAGGGCGGCATCAGCCCCAGCCCGCCCGACAGCGCGACGCGCCCGCCCGCGCGCAGCCCGGCCTCGGCCGACAGCTGCGCCCGGCCGCCTGCCAGCCGCGCCGTGGCGGCCAGCCCGTCCAGCGCGATGTTCTGCAGCGGCAGCACCATCTGCCCGTCAGTCAGCGCGACCTCGCCCGTCACGGCGCCGGGGGTCAGCGCGCCCTGCAGCCGCAGGTCGAACCGCAGCCGGCCACGCAGGTCGTTCGGCCGCAGCAGCGGGGCCAGCAGCGCCGCCTGCGCGCCGCCCTGCAGCGCCAGGTCGCCGCCCGACAGGTCGGGGTCCAGCCGGCCGGTCAGGCGCAGCTCGATCTGGCCCGGGCCCTGGCCGGTCAGGTCGATCTGTGGGCCGCTGCCGTCATCGCTGGCTGTGCCGGCCAGGGTGAAGGCGCCGGGAAAGTCGGGCAGGATCAGCCCCAGATCCGCCAGCCGCGCCTGCAGCGTCAGGCTGCGGCGGGCGCCGTCCTGGGTGCCGCTGGCGGTGACAGCCAGCGCGGGGTTGGTCAGCGTGGCCCGGTCCACCGCCAGGCCCGCGGGCGTCCGCCGCAGGCCGATGTCCAGCGCGGTTGCACCGCGCAGCAGCCGGTCGACCTCGGGCTGGCCCAGGGTCAGATCGCGGGCCTCGGCCGTCAGCTGCGCGGCCAGGCTGTCCAGCGCACCCGTCAGGGTAAAGCCCCCCGCCAGCGCCCCGCGATAGCGCGGGCCCAGCACCGACAAGTCGGCCATCGCCACCTGCCCCGTCAGGTCGGTGGCCGTAGTGGCGATGCGCCCGCTGGCCTCGGCGGTCAGCCCGCCCGCGGCCAGCGTCAGGCGGCGCAGCGCCGTGCCCGCCCCGTCGCGCCGCACCGACAGATCGATGGTCGACCGGCCGGCCAGCAGCCGGTCGGCCTCGGCCACGTCCAGGGTCAGGGCGGTGCCGGTCAGGCTGGCGTCCAGATCAAGGGTGCCGGCCAGGGGGGTGATCCGTCCCGTGGCGCGCGCCGCGACCGCGCCGCCCAGCGGGCGCTCCGCCAGATCGGAAAAGCGGGCCAGATCCTGTGCCTTCAGGTCCAGCTGGCCGTCAAAGGGCAGGCCCTCGGCCAGGCTGCCCAGCCGCCCGGCGGTCGCCAGCGTCCAGTCGCCGCCCGTCAGCCGCAGGTCGGACAGCCGCAGCGGCTCGCCCTGGCGCCAGGACAGCTTGGCCCCGGCGCCCAGATGGTCGCCCAGGGCGCGGGCCAGCGCGGGGTCGGCCGGGGCCAGGCCCGTGGCGGTCGCCTCCAGCGTGGCGCCCACAACCGGCGCCCCTGTCACGCGCGCGATCCGGCCCGAAGCGGTCAGGTCCAGCCGGTCGGCCGTCCCATCGGCCCGGTCCAGACCCGTGACGGCGGCGGCGGCCGTCCAGCCCTCGTCCCGCGCGGCGTCATAGGCCAGCCGCAGATCGGCGCGGTCCAGCCGCGTGGGCGCGCCGGGCAGCGGCAGCAGCACCGCCGCGCCATCGGCCCGCGCGATCCGGCCCGTCAGGTCCAGCCGCAGCGGCAGCCCGTCGCGCGCGATCCGCGCCGCCCCCGTCAGCCGCAGCGCCGCCGTCGCCAGATCGGCGCGCGTCAGGTCCAGCTCGCCCCCCGCGAGCCGCCGCCCCTGCACCGCCAGCCGCACGTCGGACCCGAAGAATTCGGCATAGTCGGGCAGGAACAGCGGCGCCGGATCGCCGCCCAGATCGGCGTCGAAGGCCAGCACGCCCGCGCCCTGATCGCGCAGGGTCAGCCGGCCCGCCAGCCGGTCGACCCCGTCGGTCTGCAGGGCCAGCGTGGCGGCATAGGCGGTGAAGGGCCCGGTGCCCTGCAGCGCCAGCCGCGTGGCCGGCGCCCCCGGCAGACCCAGCAGCGTGGCGGCCAGGCCCCCCGGCGCCTCTTCGGCGGTCAGGTCCAGCGCCAGGCCCCGGGTGGCATTGGCATAGCCCGCCTCCAGCCGCAGCTGGCCCGCCGGGCCGTCGTCGATGCGCAGCGCCTGCAGCGACAGCTGCCCCTCGCCCCCCCCCAGCCGCAGCGCGGCGCGCAGCGTGGCCGTCACCGGCTGGCCCAGCACTGCGGCGCCCAGCTGCAGCTCTTGCGCCTCGACCCGGCGGATGTCGACCGACACGGGCAGGTCGGGCAGGGCAAAGCCCCTCGCCTCGGGCGAGGGGGGCTGGCCGGGCGCGGGCAGCGGCAGGCGGTCCAGCGCGATCCGGCCCGCGGTCAGGGCGTTGACGGCGATCTCGCCCCGCAGCACGGCGGTACGGTTCCAGTCCAGCACCACATCGGTCAGCGTCAGCCACGGCCCCCGGGCATCGGCGATCACGATCCGGTCGACGGTCGCGCGCGACGACAGGGCGCCGGCGAACCCTTCGATCGTGACCTGGCGGCCTTCGGCGGACAGGTTGTCCTCCAGGAACCGGGTCAGCATCCCGCGGTCGTCCGACTGCGCCGCGACCGGCGCGGCGGGGATCAGGGCCAGGCCCGCGGCCAGGATCAGCGCGCGCATCAGAACGCCTGCCCCAGGCCGATGTAGACCTGCACCCCGTCGCCCGTGGTGCCGTCGATCGGCGCGGCCAGGTCCAGCCGGATCGGCCCGATGCCCGTGGCATAGCGCAGCCCCAGCCCCGCC
>JACXUX010000386.1 GCA_014763725.1 Rhodobacterales bacterium | reverse complement strand
CCCCCGGCGCCGCCACCCGGCCACGGGCGGCGAGCCGTTCCTGCCGCGGCGCGCCCAGCGCCAGCAGGCACAGCCCCGCGCCCGAGGCCGCCACCGCCGCCAGCACCGCCGCACCCTGCGGCCCGTCGGGGTCGAACCCCATGGGCGGCGCCAGTTCCAGCGCCACCGTCAGCCCCGGCACCGCCGCCCGCAGTGCCGCCGCAGCCCCGGCCAGCGCGGGCGCCGTGCTGCCCACCAGCGCCACGGACACGCCCGCGGCCGCCGCCGCCCGCGCCAGCGGCACCACCAGATCGGCCCCGGGCACCAGCCCCACTGGCCGGCCCGCCAGCCGCGACAGCCAGACCACCGGATGGCCGTCGGCCACCACCAGATCCTGCGCCGCATAGGCCGCGCGGAACGTCGCGTCCCGGCGCAGCTTGACCAGATGGTCCAGGTTCAGCGTGGCCAGCGCAAAGCCCTGCCGCGCGGCCAGCCTGCGGCCCACGGCCTCCAGCAGGGCGGCACGGTCGGCGTGGGTGATGCGGATCGCCTGCCCCTGAACGCGGAATTCCATCGCCACCCCCTGCATCCGCAGCCTTGGCGCCCCGACCCGCCGCGGCCAAGCGCCATGTCGCGGCCTTCTTTGTGCCCGCCCCGCCGTGTTATGGCAAAGCCGCGAAGCGGAGCCGCCCCTTGCCCAATGCCCTTGCCTATCTGATGCTGGCGATCTGGCCCCTGGTGGCGGTGTGGCTGTTTGCCCGGCTGGACCCGGTGCGGGCGCTGATCTGGGGCACGATCCTGCCCTTTCTGCTGCTGCCGCCGGTGGCGCGGTTCGACCTGCCCGGCCTGCCCGATCTGGACAAGGTGAACATCGCCAATCTGACGCTGCTGGTGCTGGTGCTGTTCCAACTGAAGGCGCGGCCCGAATTCGTGCCGAAATCGCGGCTGCTGCGGGGGCTTCTGGTGCTGTTCGTCTTCAGCCCCTTTGCCACCGTGCTGACCAACCCCGAGGGCTATGTCGTCGGCGGCCGCCTTTTCCCCGGCCAGCGGATCTATGATTCGATCTCGTTCCTGGCCTATCAGGCGCTGGCGGTGGTGCCGTTCTTCCTGGGCCGGCACTTCCTGGCCCAACCGCAGACGGTGCGCCCGCTGCTGTTGGCGCTGGTGGCGGCGTGCCTGGCCTATTCGCTGCCCATGCTGGTCGAGGTGCGGCTGTCGCCGCAGATCAACGTCTGGGTCTACGGCTTCTTCCAGCACGATTTCCTGCAGATGATCCGCCAGGGCGGGTTCCGGCCCATCGTGTTCCTGCCGCACGGGCTGTGGGTGGCGTTCTTCACGATGATGGCGGTGGTGTCGGCCGCGGTGCTGATCCGGCTGGACGGGCCGGATCGGCGGCCGTGGTGGCTGCTGGCCTTCCTGTGGCTGGCCGTGGTGCTGGTGCTGACCAAGACGCTGGGCGCGCTGGCCATGGCGCTGGCGCTGGTGCCGGCGGTGCTGATCCTGCCACCGCGGCTGATGGTGCTGATCGCGGCCGGCGTGGCGGCGATGGTCATCACCTATCCGCTGCTGCGCGGGGCGGGGCTGATCGCGGTGGGCGACATCATCGCCCTGGTCGAACGCATCGACCCCGCGCGGGCGCAGTCCTTCGCCTTTCGCATCGGCAACGAAGAGGCGCTGCTGGACCGCGCGCAGATCAAGCCCTGGTTCGGCTGGGGCGGCTATGCGCGCAACCTGATCCACGATCCCGACACCGGACGGCTGCTGACCGTGCCCGACGGCAACTGGATCATCGTGCTGGGGATCTTTGGCTGGACGGGATACCTGGCGCAGTTCGGGCTGCTGGTGCTGCCGCTGCTGCGGCTGGGGCGGCTGGCGCTGGCGCGGCGGCCGGGCATCGAATTGCCCGTCGCGGGGCTGGCGCTGATCTATGCCGCGAACCTGATCGAGCTGTTGCCCAATGCCACGCTGATGACGCTGACCTGGCTGATCGCAGGGGCGCTGACCGGCCAGGCCGAGACGCTGATCGCCGCCCGCGCCGCCCGTGCGGCGCCGCCCGCGCGGCCGCGGACGATTCTGTGACCCACTGCCGCACCCCCGCCCGCGGCCCGCGCCACTGTTTCCCGGGGCGCCCCTGCCGGGGCCGTGCGGGCCGCCCCGCACACGCCAGACGTGCGC
>JACXUX010000385.1 GCA_014763725.1 Rhodobacterales bacterium | reverse complement strand
GCTGGCCACGGTGTCCTTTCCGGTCATCGTGCTGGCGGGGCTGCTGCTGCTGCGGCTGGGCCAGCTGCTGCAGCGGGCCGGGGCCGATGCGGGCGAGGGCGCGGGCCTTGGCCCGCAACTGCTGCGCATTGTGGGCCGCGCGGCCGAGGCGGTGGGCCTGATCGGCCCGGTCCTGGCCGCCGTGGGCTATGTCGCGGCGGCCGAGGCACTGGTCTTCCCCACCATCATGTCGCTGGGTCTGCTGGGGCTGCTGACCGTGCTGCAGCGCCTGGTGGGCGATATCTGGGGCCTGCTGGCCGGCAGCGGGGATGAGGGCGGCGAAGCGCTGGTGCCCATCCTGATCGGGCTGGCGCTGGTGCTGGCCGCGGTGCCGGTGATGGCGCTGATCTGGGGCGCGCGCGTCGATGATCTGACCGAGGTCTGGACCCGCTTTCGCGAAGGCTTCCAGATCGGCGAGACGCGGGTCTCGCCCTCGGCCCTGCTGTTCCTGGCGGCGATCTTTGCCGCGGGCTATGCGGTCACCCGGCTGGTGCAGGGCACTTTGCGCGCCACCGTCCTGCCGCGCACCCGCCTGGACCCGGGCGGCCAGAATGCCGTCGTGGTGGGCGTGGGCTGGCTGGGCATCGCCATTTCCGCCCTGGTCGCGGTGAATGCGGCGGGCATCGACCTGTCGGGCCTGGCCTTCATCGCCGGGGCGCTGTCGCTGGGCCTGGGCTTCGGCCTGCAGAACATCGTGTCGAACTTCGTGTCGGGCGTGATCCTGCTGATCGAACGCCCGGTGTCCGAGGGCGACTGGATCGAGGTCGGCGGCGCCCAGGGGATCGTCAAGTCGATCTCGGTCCGGTCGACCCGGATCCAGACCTTTGACCGCACCGACGTGATCGTGCCCAATGCCGACCTGATCAGCGGCCAGGTCACGAACTGGACCCGGTTCAACCTGTCGGGCCGGCTGATCGTGCCGGTGGGCGTGGCCTATGGCAGCGACACCCGCAAGGTCGAGCGCGTGCTGCGCGAGGTGGCCGAGGCCCAGCCGCTGGCCGTGCTGAACCCGCCGCCGCTGGTGGTCTTTGCCGGGTTCGGCGCCGATGCGCTGAATTTCGAGATCCTGCTGATCCTGCGCGACGTGAACTTCAGCCTGTCGGTCAGGACCGAGATCAACCACCAGATCGCCGAACGCTTCGCCGCCGAGGGGATCGAGATGCCCTTCGCGCAGCGTGACCTGTGGCTGCGCAACGCCGAGGAAGTGGCCCGCGCCTTCCGCAGCACGCGCCCCGAGCCGCCCGAGGAGCCCGCCGCATGACCGATGCCATGACCGACCTGCTGTTCCGCGCCGACCCCTATCTGCGCGAGGCCACCGCCCGGGTGTCCGGCCATACGCCCGAGGGCGCGATCCTGCTGGACCGGACCGTGTTCTACCCCACGGGCGGCGGGCAGCCGGGCGATTCCGGCCATCTGGACTGGCCGGGCGGGCGGATCGCCATCGCCACCACGGTCAAGGCCGGCGCGCAGGTCGCCCTGGTCCCGGCCGAGCCGCTGCCCCTGCCGCCGGTGGGGGCCAGTGTCCGCCACTGGCTGGACTGGGACCGCCGCCACCGCCACATGCGGCTGCACACCGCGCTGCATCTGCTGTCGGTCGTGCTGCCCTATCCGGTCACGGGCGGCCAGATCGGCACCGATCGCGCCCGGCTCGACTTCGACATGCCCGACCCGCCCGACGACATCCAGGCCGTGGCCGCGGCCCTGGCCGATCTGGTCGACCGCGACCTGGCCGTGACCGAGGACTGGATCACCGACGAGGAACTGGCCGCCAACCCGGGCCTGGTCAAGACCCTGTCGGTCCGCCCGCCCGCAGGCCAGCGCCGCGTGCGGCTGGTCCGCATCGGCCAGGGCGTCCAGCAGATCGACCTGCAACCCTGCGGCGGCACCCATGTCGCCCGCACCGGAGAGGTGGGCGCCCTGCGCCTCGGCCGCATCGAGAAGAAGGGCCGCCAGAACCGCCGCGTGACGATCGAACTGGACGACTGACCCCTTGCCGCCCCCGCAGCCGCGGTCTAGACAGGCGCGCACGGACAGTTGGCCGAGTGGTCGAAGGCGCACGCCTGGAAAGTGTGTAGGCGGGGAACCGTCTCGAGGGTTCGAATCCCTCACTGTCCGCCA
>JACXUX010000384.1 GCA_014763725.1 Rhodobacterales bacterium | reverse complement strand
GGGAAGAACGGCTTCAACCGCTCCATCTGCGCGTCGGTCAGCCAGAAAAGGTTGCTCATCATCACCCCCGCAAGTTCGGGAGCTTGAATCACGCGGGCCGGGCCGCCTCAAGCAAATCAATGGGTCCTGACCCTAGGGGCAAATTTCTTTCAAGAAATTTGCCCGAAATCTTGAAAGATTTCGGGCTGCGCCGCAAACCCGCCGGCGGGTCCGATCAGAGAGGGCAGGCATGACACCCCAGGACATCCAGGCGCTGTTCACGGCCTCTGACGGATCCTTCCGCTGCGCGCGCTGGGGCCGGCCCATCGTGCCGGTGGTCTTTGGCGTGCAGGATGCGACGCTGGCCACCGTCAAGGGCGCGATCGAGGCGGTGGTGGCGCTGGCCGGTTGTAACACTTCCACTCATCGGTGCGATCCTCACAGCATGGCCGAAACCGACCCCGAACTGGGCGCGAACCTGATGATCTTCTTCCTGCGCGACTGGTCGGACCTGGCGGGCGTGCCGGGGCTGGACCGGCTGCTGCCGGAACTGCCTGCGCTGCTCGGGCGGTTGCAGGCGCGCGGGGCCAACCAGTATCGCCTGTTCCGCTTTGACGCCGCGGGCGCGATCCGGGCCTGTTTCGTCTTCCTGCGGATGGACGACCATCTGTCCGCCCTGCCGGCCGAGGTTCTGGCCCTGTCCCAGGCCGTGGGGGCGATCCTGCTGTGGTCCGACCGCGCCTTTGACAGCATCTCGCCCCTGGCCGAGGCGGGCGGGCATATCCTCCTGCGCCCCGAGATCGGCGCGGTGATCCGCGCGGCCTATGACCCGGTGTTGCCTGCGGTGGCGCGCGATCCCGCCCATGCCCTGCGGCTGGCCGCGCGGATCGGGGGGCGGCCATGACGCACCGGCTGTCCTGCCGGGTCTATTACGAGGATACGGACCTTGCCGGCATCGTCTATTACGCCAACTACCTGAAGTTCATCGAACGCGGGCGCAGCGAATGGGTGCGCGACCGCGGTCTGGACCAGGGCCGCCTGCGCGACCAGTCGGGGATCGTCTTTGCCGTCCGCCGGGTGGTGGCCGACTATCTGGCCCCCGCCCGCTTCGACGACCTGCTCGAGGTGCGCACCGACCTGCGCGAACTGGGCGGCGCGCGCATCGTGCTGGACCAGTCGGTCTGGCGCGGCGACCGGCGGCTGTTCGCGGCCGAGGTGACGCTGGTCGCGCTCGGCCCCGACGGGCGCGCGCACCGCCTGCCGGGCCCGGTCCGCCAGGCGCTGGCGGGCGGGGCCTAAGCCCCGCGCACCCGGCGCTGCCGGGCGACGATCCGGGCGCCCTTGCGGCAGCCGCATGGCGGCTTGCCGCCCGGGTGCCGATGATGTGTTGGCTTTCCCCTGCGTTTGCGGGTAGACTCTCGCCAATCCGCCGTCTCAGAATGCGGCCATCCCGAAGAGCAGTCCGAATGGAAACCGAAACGCTTGCCCTTGCGCAGGAGATGGACTTCTCCACGCTTGCGCTGTTCGCCCGTGCCACGCTGACGGTCAAGATCGTCATGCTGCTGCTGATGGCGATGTCGTTCTGGTCGTGGTCGATCATCATCCAGAAGCACCTGTCCTATGGCCGCGCCCGGCGCGAGGCGGCGCGCTTTGACGCGGCCTTCTGGTCGGGCGAGCCGCTGGACGAGCTGTTCGAGAAGACCGGCGCCGACCCGCGCGGCGCCAGCGAGCGGATCTTTGCCGCCGGCATGCTGGAATGGCGCCGCAGCCACCGCACCGACGGCGCGCTGATCGCCGGCGCCCAGGCCCGCATCGACCGCAGCATGGACGTGGCCATCGCCAAGGAGGCCGAGGGGCTGACCCGTGGCCTGTCCTTCCTGGCCACGACCGGGTCGACCGCGCCCTTCATCGGCCTGTTCGGCACGGTCTGGGGGATCAAGCATTCCTTCGAACAGATCGCGATCAGCCAGAACACCAACCTGGCCGTGGTGGCCCCCGGCATCGCCGAGGCGCTGTTGGCCACCGGCATCGGCCTGGTGGCGGCCGTCCCGGCGGTGGTGTTCTACAACAAGCTGAACGCCGACAGCGAACGCATCCTCGGCGGGTATGAGTCCTTTGCCGACGAATTCGCCACGATCCTGTCGCGCCAGCTCGACGCGGCGGCCTGAGCCATGGGGGCGGGG
>JACXUX010000075.1 GCA_014763725.1 Rhodobacterales bacterium | reverse complement strand
CGCGATCGCGGCGCAGAAGGCCGAATGCCGCGCCCGCATCCTGGCCGTGGTGGACGAAACCGCCCAGCTGAACCTGACCGCGGCGGCGGCGGCGGGATTCCTGTCGGCCGAGGACATGGCGACCTATCTGGCGGGCGTGGCCTGGATCGCCGCCATGCGCGCGGCCTGGCCCACCGTGCCCGCCGCCTGGCCCGCCCCGCCTGCGGGGCTGACCGCCCTGGCCGCGCGGTTCTGATCCGGCCCCGGTTGACGGGACCGCCCCATCCTGACAGCCTGTCGCCCGGTGGCGGCGGGCCTGGCCCCATCGCCCGGGGGGATGGCATGGCGGCGGACCGGATCGGCACCTTTGACCACATCGTGATCGGGGCGGGCAGCGCGGGCTGCGTGCTGGCCAACCGGCTGTCGGCCGACCCCGCCACCCGCGTCCTGCTGGTCGAGGCGGGCGGCGAGGACCGCTATGCCTGGGTGCATGTGCCGGTGGGCTATCTGCACTGCATCGGCAACCCGCGGACCGACTGGCTGTATCGCACGGCGCCCGAGCCGGGCTTGGGCGGGCGGTCGATCCTCTATCCCCGCGGCAAGGTGCTGGGGGGATGTTCGTCGATCAACGGCATGATCTACATGCGCGGCCAGGCGGCGGATTACGACGGCTGGGCGCAGGCGGGCTGCCGCGGCTGGGCCTGGGACGACGTGCTGCCGCTGTTCGAACGGTCGGAATCGCATCACGCGGGCGGCCCCGGCCATGGCACCGAGGGCGAGATGCGGGTCGAACGCCAGCGCCTGCACTGGCCCATCCTGGATGCCGTGCTCGAGGCCGCGGGCGAACTGGGCATCCCCCCCACCGGGGATTTCAACACCGGCACGAACGAGGGCGCAGGCTATTTCGAGGTCACCCAGCGCAACGGCTGGCGGTGGAGCGCGGCGCGCGCCTTCCTGACGCCCGAGGTGCGCCGCCGCCCCAATCTGACCCTGCTGACCGGCACCCAGGTCACGCGGCTGGTGATCCGCGGCGGCCGGGCCGTCGCGGTCGAGATGCTGCGCGACAACGCCCCCCTGACCGCGGATGTCACGGCCGAGGTGGTGCTGGCCGCGGGCGCCATCGGCACACCGCAGATCCTGATGCTGTCGGGCCTGGGGCCGGCGGGCCATCTGGCCGCGACGGGGCTGGCCGTGCTGCGGGACATCCCCGGCGTGGGCGGCAACCTGCAGGACCATCTGCAGATCCGCACCCGGTTCCGCATCACCGGCGCCCGCACCCTGAACGAGATGTCGCACAGCCTCTGGGGCAAGGCACGGATCGCCGCCGATTATGCGCTGCGCCGGCGCGGGCCCATGGCCATGGCGCCCAGCCAGCTGGGCCTGTTCACCCGCACCGATGCGCGCCACGCCACGCCCAATGTCGAATTCCATGTCCAGCCGCTCAGCCTGGATGCCTTCGGCCAGCCCCTGCACCGCGACCCGGCGATCACCGTGTCGGTCTGCAACCTGCGCCCCGAAAGCCGCGGCACGGTTCGGCTGACCGGGCCCGACCCGCGCCAGGCCCCCCGCATCGCACCCGCCTATCTGACCGCGCCCGAGGACCGCGCGGTCGCCACGGCCTCGATCACGCTGGCGCGGCGGCTGATGGCCACGCGGCGGATGGCGCCCTACCGGCCGCAGGAAACCGCCCCCGGCCCCGACATCACCGCGCCCGAGGCGCTGGCCGAGGCCGCGGGCCGCATCGCCACCACGATCTTTCACCCCGTGGGCACGGTCGCCATGGGCGCGGCGGACACGGCGCCGCTGACGCCCGAACTGCGGCTGCGGGGCAGCGAAAATATCCGTGTGGCCGATGCCAGCGTCATGCCGCGCATCGTGTCGGGCAACACCCATGCCCCGGTGGTGATGATCGCCGAACGGGCCGCCGACCTGATCCGCGCGCGGCAGGGCTAGGCTAGGCTAGGCCCCGCCGCGCCGAAATTTCGCAGAAATTTCGCCCCTCAGGGCAGGCGGCGTTCCAGCGCGTCCAGCCGCGCGGCCAGGGTCGCGTTTTCCTCGCGCGCGCGGGTGGCCATGGCGCGCACGGCCTCGAATTCCTCGCGCGTGATCAGGTCGCGGTCGGCCAGCCAGCGGTCGAGCAGCGACTTCATCGCATTCTCGGCCTCGGTCCGGGCGCCCTGGGCCACGCCCATGGCATTGGTCATCAGCTGCGAGATGTCGTCGAAGAACTTGTTCGGCGTGGACATGGGGGCTCCTGCCTCGGGCTGCGGTCTGCCCCTATATGCGGGCCCGCGCGGGGCGGGGCAAGGTTGACATCGCGCCGCGGTCACGGGACAACCCGCCCGTCGCCGCAACCTGGGCAGAGAATGACCGGCCTTCCCTTTCCCGCCCTGTCGCCCGAGGTCTTCTCGGTCACCGTCTTTGGCGTCACGCTGGCGCTGCGCTGGTATGCGCTGGCCTATATCCTGGGCATGCTGGCGGGCTGGCGGCTGGTGCTGGCGGCGGTGCGCCAGCCCGCGCTGTGGGGCGGCACCTCGCCCATGACCGCCGAACAGGTCGAGGCGCTGTTCACCTGGATCGTGCTGGGCGTGGTGCTGGGCGGGCGGCTGGGCTTCGTGCTGTTCTACCAGCCGGGCTACTACCTGCAGCATCCGGGCCAGATCCTGGCCGTCTGGCAGGGCGGGATGAGCTTTCACGGCGGCTTTCTGGGCGTGGTGCTGGCGGGCTGGGTGTTCGCCCGCCGCCACGGCATCGCGCCCGGGCGGCTGGCCGATGCGCTGGCGCTGGCGGTGCCGCCGGGGCTGTTGCTGGGCCGCATCGCGAATTTCATCAATGCCGAACTGTGGGGCCGGCCGACTGACCTGCCCTGGGGCGTGATCTTCCCCGGGGCGGCGGCGCAGGACTGCCCGGGCGTCCTGCCCGGCCTGTGCGCGCGCCATCCCAGCCAGCTGTATGAGGCCGCGCTCGAGGGCGCGCTGCTGGGCGCGGCGATCCTGTGGCTGGTCTGGCGGCGCGGGGCGCTGCGCAGGCCCTGGCTGGTGACCGGGGTGTTCCTCGCGGGCTATGGCGCGGCGCGCGTCTTCGTCGAGCATTTCCGCCAGGCCGATGCCCAGTTCATCACCCCCGACAACCCGCTGGGCCATGTGCTGCGGCTGGGCGAGGCCGGGCTGACCATGGGCCAGCTGCTGTCGCTGCCCATGCTGGGGGCGGGGGTCGCGCTGATCCTGTGGGCCGGGCGGCGCGGATGACGCCGCTGGGCCGGCTGATCGCCGCGCGCATCGCGGCGCAGGGGCCGATCAGCCTGGCCGATTACATGGCCGACTGCCTGCTGCACCCCGACCACGGCTATTACACCACCCGCCCCGCGCTGGGGGCGGCGGGCGACTTCACCACCGCGCCCGAGATCAGCCAGATGTTCGGCGAGCTGCTGGGGCTGGCGCTGGCCCAGGCCTGGCTGGACCAGGGGTCGCCCGCCCCCTTTACCCTGGCCGAGCTGGGCCCCGGCCGCGGCACGCTGATGGCCGACCTGTGGCGCGCGACCCGCGGCGCGCCGGGCTTTCACGCCGCCGCCCGCGTCGTGCTGGTCGAGGCCTCGGGCCGCATGCGCGCGGCCCAGGCCCAACGGCTGGCCGAGGCCGCGCCGGTCTGGGTCGATGCGGTCGACGATCTGCCCCGCGACAGGCCGCTGTTCCTGATCGCCAACGAATTCCTGGACGCGCTGCCGATCCGGCAGTTTGTGCGCCATCCCCAGGGCTGGGCCGAACGGCAGGTGGGCCTGCAGGGCGACCGGCTGGCCTGGGGCCTGGCCCCGCCCGCCCGCATCGCCGCGCTGGACCATCGCCTGGCGGATACCGCCGCGGGCGAGGTGGTCGAGATCTGCCCCGCCGCCCCCGTCATCCTGGCCGCGGTCGCCGCGCGCATCGCCGCCCGCGGCGGGGCCGCGATCCTGGTCGACTATGGCGGCTGGCATTCCCGCGGCGACACGCTGCAGGCGCTGCGCGGCCATGCTTATGCCGATCCGCTGGCCGAGCCGGGCCTGGCCGATCTGACCGCGCATGTCGACTTTGAACCCCTCGCCCGCGCGGCCGCCCCCTGCCCCGTCACAGGGCTGACCACGCAGCGGGCGCTGCTGCTGCGGCTGGGGCTGGCCGCGCGGGCCGAGCGTCTGGCGCGCGGTCTGACCGGAACCGCCCTTGACAGCCACCGCGCCGCCGCGCACCGATTGGTAGACCCCGACGCGATGGGAACGCTGTTCAAGGCGATCGCCCTGCACGCCCCCGGAACGCCGGCCCCGCCCGGATTTGATGCCAGTGCCCATGACGCTTGAAATCCTGCAAAGCGATGCGCTGCGCCCGCTGCGCCACGGCTTCTTCACCCGCAAGGGCGGGGCCTCGTCCGGCATCTTTGCCGGGCTGAACTGCGGTCCCGGGTCCTCGGACTTGGCCGAGGCGGTGGCGATCAACCGCGCCCGCGTGGCCCAGGCGCTGGAGGTCGCGCCCGAGGCGCTGTCGACCCTGCACCAGGTGCATTCGGCCCAGGTGGTGACGGTGACCGACCCGCTGGCCCCGCGCCCGCGCGCCGATGCGATGGTGACGGCCACGCCCGGGGTGGCGCTGGCGGTGCTGACGGCCGATTGCCAGCCGGTGCTGTTCGCCGATGCGGGGGCAGGCGTGATCGGCGCGGCCCATGCCGGCTGGCGCGGCGCCTTTGACGGCGTGCTCGAGGCGACGGTGGACGCGATGGAACGGCTGGGCGCCCGGCGCGCGCAGATCGTGGCGGTGATCGGCCCCACGATCAGCCAGGCCGCCTATGAGGTGGGGCCGGAATTCGTGGACTCCTTCCTCGACGACGACCGCGACAATGCCCGCTTCTTCGCCCAGGGCCGCGGCGACCGGGCGCTGTTCGACCTGCCGGCCTATGGTCTGGCGCGGCTGCGCGCGGCCGGCGTGGGCCATGCCGAATGGACGCGCCACTGCACCTATCGCGACCCCGGGCGATTCTTCAGCTATCGCCGCGCCACCCACGCGGGCGAGGCCGACTATGGCCGGCTGATGTCGGCGATCCGGCTGTGATCCTGCCCGGATTGCGCCACATTCGGCCGAAACAATCCGTTCCGAACCCCCGGATTGCCGCCTGAACGGAAAAAGTTCTGCGCCGGATCAGGGGTTTGGCCGCATCCGGCCCGCCGCCGCGTCGATGGCACCGTGCTGCCCCGCGGCTGCCGCAAAGCGCGGCGATCTTCGGATCAAGCCCAAGGGCACGCCACCCAGACCGACAGGAGCCTCAGATGACCAACCGCCGCTGGATCAAGTCCGCCATCGCCGCCGCCAACGACCCCGTGCCCGCGCTGCCCTTTCAGCGCGGCAGCCGCCGCAAGCCCGCCGCGCTGAAGCCCGCCGCGGCGGCGCCCGCGCCGCGCCCGCGCGCGCTGGCCGCGCGCTGATCCCATCCGTTCCGTCAGGGTTGCGGGGCCGGGGCTTTCCCGGCCCCGCGCCATTCCGGGGCCATGATTCGCGCCCCAACCCGCCAGCCGGGAAACAATCCGCCCGGCACAGGCAGGACTGATCGCAGCGCCCCGCCGATATCGGTAAAAGTTTGACGCAAGGCCCAGATTCGGCCAAGGTTGGGGAAACGGCGGGGCTGCGGTCCCGCCCCGGCACCGGACCGTCCCAGGGTCCGCCGCCGTCTCCGCGGTGCGCTGCACCGAAGGAGTTGCACCGAAAGGCGGCCTCGGCGCGAACCTCTGCGCGCCAGACGGGGTCGCCTTTACGGTTTTCAGGCCCTGGACGTGTGCGGGGCGGCGCGCGCCCTGCGTCAGGCGATGATGTCGGGGATCAGCTGGTCTTCCAGCTTCACGATGCGGTCCTTCAGCGCCAGCTTCTGCCGCTTCAGCCGCTGCAGCGTCAGCGGATCGCCGCGGCCAGTGTCCTGCAGGGCGTGGATCGCCTCATCCAGATCGCGGTGTTCGCGCCGCAGAACCTCCAGCCGGATCCGCAGCATTTCCTCGAAGTTCAGTTCTGTCGGTGCGTTCATGACCGGGCCCGGGTGCTGAGTCGTCCGCGTCTGTGGGCCGACATTATAGCGGTTTTTGACCATTCGGGAAAGAATCCTGCGCCCCCGGCGGCCCCGGCGGACCGCCCCTTGCCGGGGCGCGCAGGCTTCCCCATATTCGACCCCGGGGGGGGGTTGCCTGCCGGGGACCCTGCACCGAACTGTCGCTTGAACAAGGGCATGTCCGATGACGAAACTGAGCTTTGGGTCCCATCCCTATCTGCTGGGCTTCGAACAGCTGGAACGGCTGGTCGAACGCACGGCCAAGACGGCGTCCGAAGGGTTCCCGCCCTTCAACATCGAGGCCACCGCCGACAACGCCTATCGCATCACCCTGGCCGTGGCGGGCTTTCGCGAAGAGGATCTGTCGATCACGGTCGAGGACCGCCAGCTGGTCATCCGCGGCCGCCAGGACCAGGACGACAGCAGCCGCGTCTTCCTGCATCGCGGCATCGCCGCCCGCGCCTTCCAGCGCAGCTTCGTGCTGGCCGACGGGGTCGAGGTGGCGGGCGCCCTGCTGGAAAACGGCCTGCTGCATGTCGATCTGCACCGGTCGGTGCCCGAACCCGTGGTGCAGACGATCGCCATCACCCGCGACCGCCCCGCCCCCACCCGGCGCTGAGACAGGAGACCCGAAATGGACGTGAAATTCGAAGGCTTCCCCGAGGCAGGCGACCATATCGTCTATGTCCGCCCCGTGGCGGTGGCCGACCTGCCCGACGAGATCCGCGCCCAGGCCGGCGGGATCGAGACGCTCTATGCCGTCCACCGCCCCGATGGCGCGCGCCTCGCCCTGGTGCGCGACCGCGCGCTGGCCTTTGCCCTGGCGCGCCAGAACGATCTGGCCCCCGTTCACGCGCACTGACCCCGCAGCGCGGGCGCCGCAGCGCCCCGCAGGGCCCGGGGGCACCGCCCGGGGCGGCCGATCCTTCTGCGAAGGATCGCGGGCCGCGACCGCAACCCGGTCCGCCATGGAAAAGGGCGCCGCCCCGGGGGACGGCGCCCGATCCTTCGCAGAAGGATCGCGGATCAGGCCTTGATCAGGCCCATGCTTTCCAGCTTCAGCAGAACCTGCTGGGCACAGAAATCCACGTCCACATCGGCGGTGTCGACGCGCAGTTCGGGGTTCTCGGGCACCTCATAGGGGTCGGAAATGCCCGTGAACTCCTTGATCTTGCCTTCGCGGGCCAGCTTGTACAGGCCCTTGCGGTCGCGGCGTTCGCATTCCTCGACGCTGGTGGCCACATGCACCTCGATGAAGGCGCCGAAGGCCTCGATCATCTCGCGCACCGCCCGGCGGGTCGCGGTATAGGGCGCGATCGGCGCACAGATCGCGATGCCGCCGTTCTTGGTGATTTCCGACGCGACATAGCCGATGCGGCGGATGTTGATGTCGCGGTGTTCCTTGCTGAAGCCCAGTTCGGACGACAGATGCTTGCGCACCACGTCGCCGTCCAGCAGCGTCACGGGACGGCCGCCCATCTCCATCAGCTTGACCATCAGCGCATTGGCGATGGTCGACTTGCCCGACCCCGACAGGCCGGTGAAGAAGACGGTAAAGCCCTGGCGCGACCGCGGGGGCGAGGTGCGGCGCAGCTCGGCCACCACTTCGGGGAAGCTGAACCATTCGGGGATGTCCAGCCCCTCGCGCAGGCGGCGGCGCAGCTCGGTGCCCGAGATGTCCAGCACGGTCGACCCCTCGGGGATCTCGTTCGCGGGATAATACTGCGCCTTTTCCTGCACATAGACCATGTGCTTGAAGTCGACCATCTCGACGCCGATCTCGGCCTCATGCGTCTTGAACAGGTGCTGCGCGTCATAGGGGCCGTAGAAGTCCTTGCCCTGGCTGTTCTTGCCCGGGCCGGCATGGTCGCGGCCGACGATGAAGTGGGTCACGCCGTGGTTGCGGCGGATCAGCCCGTGCCAGACCGCCTCGCGCGGGCCCGCCATGCGCATGGCCAGGTTCAGCAGGCTCATCGTCGTGGTGGCCTGGGGATACTTGTCCAGCACCGCCTCATAGCAGCGCACGCGGGTGAAGTGGTCGACATCGCCCGGCTTGGTCATGCCCACGACGGGGTGGATCAGCAGGTTCGCCTGCGCCTCGCGCGCGGCGCGGAAGGTCAGTTCCTGGTGCGCGCGGTGCAGCGGGTTGCGCGTCTGGAACGCCACGATCTTGCGCCAGCCCATCTTGCGGAAGAAGGCGCGCAGTTCGTTCGGCGTGTCGCGGCGCGACCGGAAGTCGTAATGCACCGGCTGCTGGATGCCGGTGACCGGCCCGCCCAGATAGACCGAACCCGCCGTGTTGTGCAGGTAGTTGACCGCCGGATGCGCCAGATCGTCGGCGCCAAAGACCTTGGCGGCCTCGTTCGACTTGTTGGGCAGATACTTGTCGGTGACCGACATGATCGCCAGGATCACGCCTTCCTGGTCGCGCAGGGCGATGTCCTGGCCCGGCTCGATCGTGGCCGCGAACTTCTCGTTCACGTCGAGGGTGATCGGCATCGGCCACAGCGTGCCGTCGGCCAGGCGCATGTTCTCGACCACGCCTTCGTAATCGGCCTGGCCGAGGAAGCCCTTGAGCGGGAAGAAGCCGCCGTTCATCAGCAGTTCCAGGTCGCAGATCTGCCGCGGGGTCAGGTCCCACGACGGCAGGTTGCCGGCTTCGATCTTCAATTTCTGGGCGGAATCGGCGGAAACATACAGCTCCGGGATCGGAGCGAGATTGGCGAGGGTCATTGCGGTCTCGGCTTTCTGACAAATGGCGGCCGGCGGGCCACGCGGGGCCCGTCGCGGCGGCCATAGACCGCCCGCCCCCCCGGATCAAGCCCGGCGGGGCGGTTTTCGCGCCCATGCGCGGATTTCGCCGCAGTCGCGGACGGCCCCGTCAGTGCCCCGCCAGCCAGCGTTCGGCATCCAGCGCCGCCATGCAGCCCATGCCCGCGCTGGTGACCGCCTGGCGATAGACATGGTCGGTCAGGTCGCCCGCGGCAAAGACCCCGGGGATCGAGGTGCGCGTGCTGCCCGGTTCCACCCGGACATAGCCGCCGTAGTGCAGTTCCAGCTGGTCCCTGACCAAGTCCGAGGCCGGGGCATGGCCGATGGCCACGAAGACGCCGGAACAGGGAATGTCGGTCGTCTCGCCCGTCTGGACGTGGCGCGCGCGCACCGCGGTCACGCCGGGGGGATTGTCCTCGCCCAGGATCTCGTCCACCTCATGGTTCCACAGCACCTGGACCTTGGGGTTCCGGAACAGCCGGTCCTGCATGATCTTCTCGGCGCGGAAGCTGTCGCGGCGGTGGATCACCGTCACCTTGCTGGCGAAGTTGGTCAGGAACAGCGCCTCTTCGACCGCGGTGTTGCCGCCGCCGATCACCGCGACCTCCCTGCCGCGGTAGAAGAACCCGTCGCAGGTGGCGCAGGCCGAAACGCCAAAGCCCTTGAACCTCTCCTCGCTGGGCAGGCCCAGCCATTTCGCCTGCGCCCCGGTGGCCAGGATCACCGCATCGGCGGTGTAGACCGTGCCGCTGTCGCAGTGCGCGACAAAGGGCCCTGTCTGCAGGTCAAGCCGGGTGACCAGATCGCTGACCACCTCGGCCCCCATGGCGCGGGCGTGCTCCTCCATCCGCACCATCAGGTCTGGGCCCTGCACATGGCTGTCGCCGGGCCAGTTCTCGACCTCGGTCGTGATGGTCAGCTGCCCGCCCGGCTGCATGCCCTGGATCAGCACCGGGTTCAGCATCGCGCGCGCGGCATAGACCGCCGCGGTATAGCCCGCCGGGCCCGACCCCACGATCAGAACCCGCGTGTGCCGTGTCTCGGTCATGACATCCCCCTTAGCTTCCATTGCGGGTATCGGTATAGGCCGACCTCCCGCGGCACGAAAGCCCCCGCGCCCCGCGACCGGGTTGCTTGCGTTTCGGGCACCGGCGACACTTCGGCGCAGCCGTCTGACCGCCTCGGAACGAAAGAATATTGCGCAATGCGGGTCCGATCCCTATGGTCGCCGCAACGGGGAGAGCACAATGGCCGGATCGAAGCTGGATACCATCGACCGCCACATCCTGGCCGAACTGCAGGCCGACGGCCGCATGACCAATGTGGAACTGGCCAAACGGGTGGGCATCAGCGCGCCGCCCTGCCTGCGCCGCGTCCGCACGCTGGAGGAAGCGGGCTACATCACCGGCTATCACGCCCAGATCGACGCGCGCGAACTGGGGTTCGAGGTGCAGGTCTTTGCCATGGTGCGGTTGCACAGCCAGGCCGAGACCGACCTGTCCGCCTTCGAGGCGCGCGCCCGCGCCTGGCCGCTGGTCCGCGAATGCCACATGCTGAACGGCGAGATCGACTTCATCCTGAAATGCGTGGCCCCCGACCTGTCGACCTTCCAGCGGTTCCTGACGGGGGAACTGACCGCGGCCGACAATGTGGCCAGCGTCAAGACCAGCCTGGTGATCCGCTGCGCCAAGGATGAACCGGGCGTTCCCTTCGACGTGCTGGAAGAGCGGCTGAGCCGCAGCGCCTGACCCGCCGCCGCCGCCCCCAAAGGACCGCCCCGCGATGAC
>JACXUX010000383.1 GCA_014763725.1 Rhodobacterales bacterium | reverse complement strand
TTCGCGGCCTGCGCAGCAAAGGAGCAACCCGGGGGCCGGTGTTTCCCGCCGCGCGCCGGTTCTGTCCGCCGCGGCCCACCGTTCGCAGGACGGAAATTCTGCGCCGCAGCGCCACCGCGAATCACGCCCTGCCTGTCCCGGTCCGGATAGGGGGGGTGGTGCCCGAGGCGAGACTCGAACTCGCAAACCTTGCGGCGGAGGATTTTGAATCCCCTGCGTCTACCATTCCGCCACTCGGGCCCCGGTGCAGGCTTACCCGGCCCCGGCCCCGGCCGTCAATCGCCGCCTGCAGCCTTGTGCCTTGACCGCGGGGGCGGCGCGTGCTTCCCCTGCCGCTATGTTCCCTGACCCGGTCCCGCCATGCCGCTGACACGCAACACCCTGATCCTGCTGGCCGTCGGCGGCTCGGCGGCGCTGCTGGCGGGGGCCTTCGCGTTCCAGCATCTGGGCGGGCTGGCGCCCTGCGTGCTGTGCCTGTGGCAGCGCTGGCCCCATGCCGCGGCCGTCCTGCTGGGGGCACTGGCGCTGGCCCTGCCGGGACGCGCGCTGCCGGTCCTGGGGGCGCTGGCCGCGCTGACCACCGCAGGCATCGGCGGCTTTCACGCGGGGGTTGAACTGGGCTGGTGGCCGGGCCTGGCCAGCTGTTCGGGCGGCGCGGGCCTGACGGGGCTGACCGCCAGCCAGCTGCTGGACCCCACGCTGGACGTGGCCGCCCCCGTGCCCTGCGATGCCGTGGCCTGGAGCCTGGCCGGCCTGTCGATGGCCGCCTGGAACGCGGTCCTGTCCACGGCGCTGGCGGGGCTGTGGCTGCTGGCCGCGCGGCGGGCCTGACGTGCCCGGTTCCCCCGGCGGCAAGAGCCGGTCGTGATGGTCCCGCCCCTTCCCGGACCGTAGCCCCCCATGTCCCGCACCTGCATCCTGATCGGCGCGCCCGTCGACAGCGGCCAGCGCAACCCCGGCTGCCTGATGGGCCCCACCGCCTGCCGCGTGGCGGGGATCGAGGCCACGCTGCGCGACCTCGGCCACAGCGTGCGCGACCTGGGCGACCTGTCCCTGCCCCAGCCCCTGCCCCAGGCCGCCTGCCACAACCCGGCGGTGCATTCGCTGCCCCAGACGCTGGGCTGGACCCGGGCGATCGCCGAGGCCGTGGCCCAGGCCCTGCCGCAGGGCTTTCCCATCCTGCTGGGGGGCGATCATTCGCTGTCGCTGGGGTCGGTCGCCGGGGCGGCGCAGCACGCCCTGGGCCTGAACCGGCCGCTGTTCCTGCTGTGGCTGGACGCGCATTCCGACGTGCATACCCCCCTGACCACGGTCAGCGGCAACCTGCACGGCACGCCTGTGGCCTATGCCGCGGGCCTGCCGGGGTTCGACGCCTTCCCGCCCTTTCCCGCCCCGATCCCGGCCGACCGCATCTGCCTTTACGGCATCCGGTCCATCGACCCGGCCGAACAGGCGGCGCTGCGGCGGCACGACATCGCGATCCACGACATGCGGGTGCTGGACGAACGCGGCATCGTGGCGCCGCTGCGCGAATTCCTGGACCGGGTGCGCGCGGCGGACGGCCTCTTGCATGTCAGCCTTGATGTCGACTTCCTCGACCCCGCCATCGCACCCGCCGTGGGCACCACCGTCCCGGGCGGCACCACCTTCCGCGAGGCGCATCTGGTGATGGAGCTGCTGCACGAAAGCGGGCTCGTCACCTCGCTCGACGTGGTCGAGCTGAATCCCTTCCTCGACGAACGCGGCCGCACCGCGCGGCTGATGGTCGACCTGGTGGCCAGCCTGATGGGCCGCAAGGTCTTTGACCGCGTCACCCGCGGGCACTAGCGATCGGGGTCGGCATAGGCGTGCCAGCCCCCCCAGGGGTCGCGCAGCCGCCAGCGCCCGGGCCCGTCCGGCACCACCCAGTCGGGCGAGACCGGCACCTTGCCATGCCCGCCGGGAATGTCGATCACATAGGTCGGCAGGGCCGTGCCGCTGATCCGCCCGCGCAGCGCCGCCATCAGCGCCATGCCATCGGCAATCGTGGTGCGGAAATGCCCCGCCCCGCGCGCCAGGTCGCAGTGATGCAGGTAATAGGGCTTGACCCGCTGGCGCAGCAGCCCGCGGAACAGCGCCTCCAGCGCCTCGGCGCTGTCGTTCACCCCGCGCAGCAGCACCGATTGGCCGCGCCGCAGCCGCGCG
>JACXUX010000074.1 GCA_014763725.1 Rhodobacterales bacterium | reverse complement strand
ATCGATGACCGCGCCTGTCGAGCGCGGCAAAAGAACCATCGTAAAGGGCTGTGCCATGCTGGCGGGCGGCGGCGCACCGATCGATGCGCGGCTCAAGGACGCGAAAATAGCGGCATCGCGGTGGGCGTCGCCGGTCGAGTCCAAAAGCCGCACAAGCCGCACCTGTCCCGAGGCCCCGATCCAGAACCTGATCACCAACCGATACGTGCCCGGCCGCGTCTCGGGTGTTAAACACAGGGACCGGTTGATCCCGACCTGGACGAGCCCGGAATAATCCCGTTCGACGGCGTTTTGCTTCGACAATGCCGCGAAGGCAATGGCCCAGGGATTGTTCTCGGCTATTGGCGCCGGCGCGGGGACCAAGACGAAGGCCCGCTGCGTGGTGTAACGGACGACGAGGCCATTGCCGATGAGCAATCGATGCAAGGCTTCTTCGGGCGTAAAGCTCCCCTTGACCGCGCCAGACAGCCGCCCGACCGCAAGATTGCCGTTATAGGCCGCAACGATCCCTGTCGCCGCGCTATAAGCTTCAATCGCATTTGCCAGAGGCTGAGCCGGGATCTCGAACCTGATCAACCTGCCCTGCCCGGTCTTGATATCCCGTTCAGCGCCGAAGGCGCAGGCGCCGATCAGAACGGGGCCGGCAAATCCGAAGATCAGACCCAGAAATCTTGGAAGCTGCGAACGCGCAGGAAAGGCTGACACTGGATCAGATGGACATAAGGTGAGGACCATTAACGCTAGGCGGTGGATGTGACGGTTTTACGTAGGTCGCCAGAGCCCCTGGAATGACGAACGCAACGGAAAACAACGCGCAAGCGCTCGGCAATGGCCGCACCGCCCTGTCGGTCGAACCGCGCGACGGCCGGCTGTGCGTGTTCATGCCGCCGACCGTGGCGCTGGAAGATTACCTGGACCTGCTGCATGCGGCCGAAAGTGCGGCCAGGCGGCTGGGCCTGCCCGTGCATATCGAGGGCTATCAGCCCCCGCACGACCCGCGGCTGAACGTGATCCGCGTGGCCCCCGATCCCGGCGTGATCGAGGTGAACATCCACCCCGCCCACAGCTGGGACGACTGCGTGGCCATCACCCAGGGCGTCTATGACGAGGCGCGGCAATGCCGACTGGGTGCGGACAAGTTCATGATCGACGGCAAGCACACCGGCACCGGCGGGGGCAACCATGTCGTCGTGGGGGGGCTGACGCCCAACGACAGCCCCTTCCTGCGCCGGCCCGACCTGTTGAAAAGCCTGATCCTGCACTGGAACCGGCATCCCAGCCTGTCCTACCTGTTTTCCGGCCTGTTCATCGGCCCGACCAGCCAGGCCCCCCGCATCGACGAGGCGCGGCACGACGCGCTGTATGAACTGGAAATCGCCCTGGCCCAGATCGCCCCGCCCGGCCAGGGGGTGCTGATGCCCTGGCTGGTCGACCGGCTCTTGCGCAACATCCTGACCGATGTGACCGGCAACACCCACCGGGCCGAGATCTGCATCGACAAGCTGTTTTCGCCCGACGGGCCCACGGGGCGGCTGGGGCTGGTGGAATTCCGCGGCTTTGAAATGCCGCCCGATCCCCGGATGAGCCTGGCGCAACAGCTGCTGATCCGGGCGCTGATCGCGCGCTTCTGGGACCGGCCGGCCGACGGGCCGCTGACGCGCTGGGGCACGGTGCTGCACGACCGCTTCATGCTGCCGCATTTCCTGTGGCAGGATTTCCGCGACGTGCTGCGCGACCTGGATCACCACGGCTTTGCCCTGCGCGAGGACTGGTTCCTGGCCCAGCAGGAGTTCCGCTTCCCCTTCTGCGGCGAGGTGGAGTATGAGGGCGTGCATCTCGAACTGCGCCAGGCGCTGGAACCCTGGCACGTCTTGGGCGAGACGGGCGCGATCGGCGGCACGGTGCGCTATACCGACAGTTCGGTCGAACGGCTGCAGGCGAAACTGACCACCGCCGACCCCGGCCGCTATGCCGTCACCTGCAACGGCCGCCGCCTGCCGATGACGCCCACGGGCCGCGGGGGCGAGGCGGTGGCGGGCGTCCGCTTCAAGGCCTGGCAGCCGGCCGCAGCGCTGCATCCGGTGCTGCCGGTCAATGCGCCGCTGACCTTCGACATCTATGACACCTGGTCGGGCCGGGCGCTGGGGGGCTGTGTCTATCACGTGGCCCATCCGGGTGGGCGGGCCTATGACACCTTCCCCGTCAACGGCAACGAGGCCGAGGCGAGGCGGCTTGCCCGGTTCAGCCCGCACGGGCACAGCGCCGGGTTCTGGCTGCCGCCGGTGGAACATCCGCACCGGGAATTCCCGCTGACCCTTGACTTGCGCAGGCCCGCTGGGCTCTGACCGGGGGATGGACGCCGCCCTTCGCCCCCCGCCCGACCTGCCGCCGCTGCTGGCGGGCTATCGCCCGCCGCCGGGGGCGTCGGACGAACTGCTGGACCCCCAGGGCCGGGTGCGGCCGGTCTGGCGCGGGTTGCTGGCGCATCTGGCGGGGCTGGATGTGGCCGATTTGGCCGCGCGCTTTCACCGCGGCGACCAGTATCTGCGCGATGCGGGCGTGTTCTTTCGCGCCATTTCCGAAAACGGCTCGGCCGAGCGGGACTGGCCGTTCAGCCACATCCCCGTCCTGATCGACGAGACGGACTGGGCGCAGATCGGCGTGGGCCTGATCCAGCGGGCCGACCTGCTGGAACGGGTGATGGCCGACCTGTATGGCCCCGCGCGGCTGATCGCGCAGGGCCATCTGCCGCCCGCGCTGGTGGCCGAAAACCCCGAATGGCTGCGCCCCATGGTGGGGGTGGCGCCGCGCGGCGGGCATTACCTGCATTTCCTGGCCTTCGAGATCGGCCGCGGCCCCGATGGCACCTGGTGGGTGCTGGGCGACCGGACGCAGGCGCCCTCGGGCGCGGGGTTCGCGCTGGAAAACCGGGTGGCCACCACGCGGGTCTTTTCCGAGTTCTACCCCGGCGCGCGGGTCCAGCGGCTGGCGGGCTTCTTCGGCGCCTTCCGCCAGGCGCTGATGGACCTGCGCGCCGAACCCGACAGCCGGGTGGGCATACTGACGCCGGGGCCGCTGACCGACACCTATTTCGAACATGCCTATATCGCGCGGTATCTGGGCTTCATGCTGCTGCAGGGCGAGGATCTGACGGTCGAGGGCGGCCGGCTGATGGTGCGCACGGTGGCGGGGCTGCGGCCGATCTCGGTGCTGTGGCGCAGGCTGGATGCCGCCTGGGCTGATCCGTTGGAACTGGACCCCGCCAGCCGGCTGGGCACGCCGGGGCTGATCGGGGCGCTGCGGCAGGGCAGCGTGACCATGGTCAACGCGCTGGGGTCGGGCGTGCTGGAAACCCGGGCGCTGCTGGCCTTTCTGCCCGCGATCGCGCGGGCGATGACGGGGCAGGACCTGATCCTGCCCAATATCGCCACCTGGTGGTGCGGCCAGGCGGCCGAACGCAAGCATGTGGCGGCCCATCCCGAACGGATGGTGGTCAGCCCCGCCCTGTCGACCCGCCAGCCCTTTGACGAGGCGACCGTGCCGCTGGACCCCGAGGATCCGGGGCTGGGCGCCTGGCTGGCCCGCCAGGGCCCGCGGCTGGTGGCGCAAGAGGCCGTGACCCTGTCCACCACGCCCGCCCAGATCGAGGGGCGCCTGGTGCCGCGGCCCATGAGCCTGCGCGTCTTCCTTCTGCGCACCGCGCAGGGCTGGCAGATCATGCCCGGCGGCTTTGCCCGCATCGGCCGCACCGCCGACCCCACCGCCATCGCCATGCAGAAGGGGGGCGCGGCGGCCGATGTCTGGATCGTGTCCGACCGGCCGGTGGCCACGCCCACGCTGCTGCCTGCGACCACGGCCCCCTATCAGCGGCCGCGGCCGGGGGTGCTGCCCTCGCGCGCGGCCGACAACCTGTTCTGGCTGGGCCGCTATGTCGAACGGGCCGAGGGCACGATGCGCCTGCTGCGGGCGCGCAACGCCCGCCTGGCCGAGGCGGGCGAAGGCGCGGCCCCGCTGTTTGCCGTGGTCGATCCGCTGCTGGCGGGGCAGGGGGTCGACCCGGCCGAGGGGATTCCCCAGGGCCTTCTGGACACGCTGGGCCGCGCCACCGCCAGCGCAGGCCAGGTGCGCGACCGCTTTTCCCCCGACGGCTGGTCGGCGCTGGCCGATCTGGACAAGACCGCGCACCGCTTCGCCACCCGCGTCAGCCCCGGCGACGATGCCGCGCGCGCGCTGGGCAAGCTGCTGCGCAAGCTCAGCGGCTTTGCGGGCCTGGTGCAGGACAACATGTATCGCTTCCTGGGCTGGCGGTTCCTGGAACTGGGCCGCTACATCGAACGCGCCGGGGCCGCGGCGCAATGGCTGGCGATCCTGGCCGATCCCGATGCGCCCGAGGGCGCGCTGGATCTGGCGGTCGAGGTGGGCGACAGCGTGATGACGCATCGCCGCCGCTTTGCCCTGACCACCAGCCGCGACACGGTGGTCGACCTGCTGGCGCTGGACCCGGCCAACCCCCGCGCGATCCGGTTCCAGGTCGAAGGCATCCACGACCAGATGCGCCACCTGCCCGGGGTGGATCAGGACGGACCCCCGGCAGACCTGCACCGCGCGGTGCTGCGGCTGCAGACGCGGCTGGCCACATCCACCCCCGCCAGCCTGACGACCGAGGTGCTGTGGGACACCGCCGCGCGCGTGGCGGGACTGTCCGACCGTCTGACCGAGGCCTGGCTGCGGTGATCTACGATATCCGTCTGGTGATTTCCTATTCCTACGACCGGCCCGCCGCGGGGGGGCGCAACCTGCTGCGGCTGCTGCCGGCCGATCTGCCGGGGGTGCAGCGGGTGATCCGGTCGGCGCTGACCGTGCGCCCCGACCCGCTGGAACAGACCCGCTTCACCGATTTCTTCGGGACCGAGGTGGCAAGTGTGGCCCTGCCCGCCGGCGCCACAAGCGTCGAATTCGAGGCCCGCGCCCGGGTCGAGCGGCTGGCCCCCACGCCGGTGCTGGACATCTCGGCCCCGCTGGCCGATCTGCCGGCCGAGCTGTTCGAGCTGCGCGACCTGGGCCGCGGTGCGCCGCACCATTTCCTGGGCGCCTCGCCCCGGATCGCCCCGGTGGACGAGATCACCGCCTTTGCCCGCGCGGCCGTGCGCGGGGCGACCGGCACCGCCGCGGCGGTGCGGGCGCTGGGGCGGGCGATCCATGCCGCGATGCGCTTTGACCCCCAGGCCACGACGGTCGACACCCCGCCGCTGGACGCCTTTCGCCGGCGCGAGGGGGTCTGCCAGGACTTTGCCCAGGTGATGATCGCGGGCCTGCGCGGGCTGGGGGTGCCGGCGGCCTATGTCTCGGGCTTTCTGCGCACGGTGCCGCCGCCGGGGCAGGCCCGGCTCGAAGGTGCGGATGCCATGCACGCCTGGGTGCGCGCCTGGTGCGGGCGCCAGACCGGCTGGATCGACTATGACCCGACGAACGCCTGCCTGGCGGGCGAGGATCACGTCGTCGTGGGCCATGGCCGCGACTATGGCGATGTGGCCCCGGTCACGGGCGTGCTGCGCATCGCGGGCGGCCAGACCAGCCGGCAGGCCGTGGACATGGTGGCCCTGCCCGGCGCGGCCCGCCCGCCGCGCCCGTCGCGCTAGGCTGGCAGCGCCGCCAGATCCCGGCACAGGGCCAGGAACCCCGCCGCCTGATGCACGGCCGTCGCGCGGCCCTTCTCGGCCGTGGCCAGATGCGCCTCGCCCACCACGCCCGCGGGGTTCAGGTCCGAACTGATCCAGGCCAGCGCCACCGGGCCCACCGGCGGGATCGGCGCGGTTTCGGCCGTGCTGGCGAAATCCGCGGCGCGGGCCATGTCCACGGTGTCGGGCGCAAAGGCCAGCATCAGGCTGGTTTCCAGATCGCCGCCATGGATGCCAAAGGTGCGTTCGCGGGGGGAATAGGCGCCCTCGGGCACGCCGAAGCTGCCCCACTGGCATTTGACCGCCTGCATCCCCGCCTGCACCCGCAATTCGCGCGCGACGATGCCGATCAGGTCCAGGTTGCCGCCGTGGCTGTTGACCAGGACGATCTTGCGCAGGCCCGCGCGGGCGACGGACAGCCCGATCTCGACCCAGGCGCGCAGGGCGACCTCGGCCGGCAGGGTCAGCGTGCCCGCCGCCCACAGATGTTCGTTCGACTTGCCCACCGCCTGGACGGGCAGGATCAGCAGGTCCAGATCCGCCGGGCAGGCCGCGGCCACCGCCGCCAGCATGCCCCGGGCGATGATCGTGTCGGTGCCCACGGGCAGATGCGGCCCGTGCTGTTCCACCGCCGCGGTGGGCAGCACGGCGATGGTCCGGGCGGGGTCGAGGCGCGCGAACTCGGCCGCACGCAGGTCGGTCCAGGCGCGCGCGGTCATGCCGGCACCCCGGGGCGGGCGGGCTGCGGCCTGTGTGCGGGGCCGATCAGCCGGGCCATGGCGCGGTCCACCCGGTCCAGATGCCGCGCCCGGCTGGCGGGGGTGGAACTGTCCATCAGGTAATGCGCGGCAAACACCTGCCGCCGGCGCGGATGGCACAGGAACCCCACCCCGCGCGTCAGCGTCCGCCTGCCCGGCGCGCCCACGATCCAGGTCAGCCAGCGGCTGGCCCCGCAGGTGGTAAAGACGCCCAGCCGCGTGATGTGCTGCAACCCCGGCCGGATCGTGCGGTTCGCCCCGTCCGGCATCAGAAAGGCCACATCGGGCAGCAGCACGCGGTCCAGCCAGCCCTTCAGCATGGCGGGCAGCCCATACCACCAGGTCGGATAGACGAAGATCAGCGTATCGGCCCAGCGGATGTCGGCCACCTCGGCCGCCACGGGGGCGCAGTTCGCGGGGCAGTCCAGATAGCCCGTCCATTCCGGCCCCGTCAGCGCGGGCTGGAACCCCCGCGCATAGAGGTCATGCACCCGCACCTCGGCCCCCGCAGCGTTCAGCCCCGCCAGCACCCGGTCGCGCACCGCGGCGGTGAAGCTGCCGCCCGAGGGGTGGCAATAGACGATCAGCGCGCGCATCCCTAAAGCCTTTCCATCTCGACGCCCACCCGGGCCAGAAACGCCGCGCGCCGGTCCGCCGTGGCGCGGTTCATGTCGTAAAGCGCCAGATAGCGCATCCGCTCTGGCCGGCAGACATGCCAGACGGCGCGCGTGACCACCCGCCGCGGCGGATCGCCCGCCATCACCGCCCGCAGCCGCGTGCCGCCATAGGTCGTCACCGCGGCCAGCCTGCGGACATGCGTCAGGTTGGGCCGCACGAAGCCATCCTCCAGCCGGAAGCTGACGCCGGGCAGGAACACCCGGTCGAAATAGCCCTTCAGGATCGCCGGAAAGCCGAAGTTCCAGACCGGGAACACCAGCACCAGCGCCTGCGCCGCCCGCAGCCGGTCGACATGCGCCTGCACGGGTGCCGTGTTCGCCCCCGTGTCGTGATAGCCGCGCCGCTCCTCGGCCGTCAGGACGGGGCTGAAGCCTTCGGCGTTCAGGTCGCAATCGTCCACCTCCCAGCCGCGCCCCGTCAGCGTCTCCACCACACGGGCATGCAGCGCGGCCGAAAAGCTTTCGGCACAGGGATGGGCAAACAGCACCAGCGCCCGCGTCATCGCCCGGCCCCGCCCTGCAACGCGGCGTGCGGGGCCTCCGGCGGGGGTATTTGGGTCAAGAGGAAGGGGCAGCCCTCTTCCTCTTGACCCATATACCCTCGGGGGGGCCCGGGGGGGCAGACGGCCCCCCCGCCTCTCGGCCAGCGCCGCGGCCGGGCGGTCATTCCGCGGCCCTCATCCCGGCATAGGCATAGATGCCCGCATAATCCCAGTCGGGCACGTCCCAGGCGATCATCTTGCCGGGGTTCAGCAGTCCCTTGGGATCGGCCTCGCGCTTGAAGGCCAGCTGCCGGTCGTCCACGGTCTGGCGTCCGCCTTCCTCGAGCGTATAGCGGTGGGGGTTGAAGATCATGGCGCCCATCGCCTCATGCGTGCGCACGATCTCGTCCAGCCGCGCCTCGGTGGTGAAGCGCACCAGGCTGAGCCCCGCGAACATCGGCCGGCCGTGTTCGCGCATCACTTCCAGATGCTGGATCACCTCGCCCGGGAAGGCCGCGCGGATCCGCTCGACCGTCTCCAGATGGTCGGGCGCGGCGTAGCGCACCTGCAGATAGGTGATCGCGGGGTCGACCTTCAGCGCGCGCAGCGTGGTGTGGTTCCAGCCGTATTCGAAGACCGGGCCGGGCGGGCGCGGCCAGTCGGGGCGGTCCGACCGCCAGATCGTGCGGGCGCCGGCATGGCGGGCCAGCACGGTCAGGAACCCGTCCATCGACTGCGGCGCGATCATCAGGCCCAGGGCCGCCTCGGCCGGGCGCATGTGGGGCGCCACGCGGGCGAACCAGTCCTGGGCAATCGGCGCCTCGTAGACCGAGATCAGCTTCTTCAGGATCCCGTCCTCGCAGGCCAGGGCATCGGCCAGAACGGCGGCCGAGGGAAAGTCGGGCATGGCCACCAGCACGTCGACCCAGTCATGGGCCTGGGCCAGGGGCATCTCGATCTCGGTGATCACGCCGTTGGTGCCATAGGCGTGGCTCACGCGGTGCAGCTCTTCGCCGGTGAAGTCCAGCACACGGGGTTCGGCCTCGGCCGTCACCACGCGCAGGCGGATGATGTTGCCCGGGTCGCGCAGCGCGCCCCAGGTCACGCTGCCCACCCCGCCCGAGCCGCCGGCAATGAAGCCGCCGATCGTGGCGGTGGAATGGGTCGAGGGGTGCATCCGCAGCTCTTGCCCCGACTGCGCGCGCAACTCGTGGTCCAGGTCCCGGATCAGGCAGCCCGGTTCGACCACCACGCGGCCGGGCTGGATGGCGCGGATCGCGGTCATGTTCTTCATGTGCAGCACCACGCCGCCGCGCAGCGGCATGGCCTGGCCGTAGTTGCCGGTGCCCGCGCCGCGCACGGTGACCGGCACGTCATGGGCATGGGCCGCGCGCAGGATCGCGATCACCTCGTCCTGGTCGCGCGGGGCCATCACCAGATCGGCGGCCAGATGGTCGAGCCGCGCCTTCAGCACCGGCGAATACCAGAAGAAGTCGCGGCTTTTCGCGCGGATCGAGACGGGGTTGTCGTCGGTCTCGATGCCGGGCAGGGCCGCCCGGAAGCCCACTAGGTTCATCGCTCACTCCATCAGCGGGTCGAGTTCGGCGTAGTCCGGCAGCGTCCGGTCGATCGGCCGGCCCGCGCGCAGCACGATCCGGTCGGCCTGGGGCCGGGGGAAGACTTCGTGCCAGGCCCGCGCGCGGAAGATCACCAGATCGGCCGGCGCCCCGGGGGCGAGGCTTGGGGCCTCCAGCCCGCAGGCGCGGGCGGGGTTGGCCAGCACCGACTGCACCCAGTCGGGACCGGTGTGGTCCAGATGGCCGATCCGGGTCGCCTCGCGCAGCACCTCGACCATGTCCATGTCGCCATAGGCGTAGAAGGGGTCGCGGGTGTTGTCGCTGGCAAAGCTGACGTTGATGCCGCGGGCCTTCATCTCGTGCACCAGGGTGATGCCGCGCCTCCGCGGGGTGCGGCCGGGCTGGCGGTCCTGCAGATAGAGGTTGCACATCGGCAGGCTGACGACATGCAGCCCGGCGCGGGCGACCAGGTCCAGCGTCGCCAGCGCCTCGGGCTCGTGCATGGCGCTGACGGAACAGCAGTGGCCCACGACGACGGGGCGGGCAAAGCCCGTGTCGAGCACCGCCTGCGCGATCATCCGCAGCGTGTTGGACGCGGGGTCCAGCGTCTCGTCGACGTGGAAGTCGGCCGACAGGCCCATACGGTCCGCCAGGCGCAGGAAGTCGCGGATGCGCGTGGCGATGTCGGGCAGCGGATAGGTCACCATGCCCAGGACCCCGCCGTGATCGGCCACGATCCGGGCGGTGGCGGCAAAGGCGCCGTCGGTCGAGAACACCTCGGCCCCCACCAGGCAGGCGGCCTGCAGCTCGATCCGGCCCGCCCAGCGGTCGCGCGCCGCGGCCCAGACGGGGAAGCTGATCGCATCCTGCGGCGGGATGCTGTCCAGATGGGTGCGGATCGCGCGGGTGCCATGCGCCCAGGCGCAGCGCAGCGAAAACTCCATCCGCGCGGCCACATCGGCGGCGGTCCAGCGCACGCTGCGGTCGGCGGCCACGGTGGTCAGCGCGCCCATGAAGGTGCCGTCGGGGTTGGGGCTGCGCGGCCAGATATGGCCCTTGTCCAGATGGGTGTGCATGTCGATGAAGCAGGGCAGCACCAGCGCGCCGCCCATGTCGACCCTGGGCGCCGGGCCGGTGCCTAGGCGGCCGCCGTCGATCACCAGATCGGTGCGGACCAGGTCGCCCGGGCGGCCCAGCAGGCAGGCCGGCACGGTCACATTGTCCAGCCGCAGCCGCGGCAGGTCGGGCAGGGTGCGGAAGTCCATCAGCTTTCCCGTTTCACGGCACTCTCGTGCCACTTGCGCAACAGCAGGTGCGACAGCAGCGACAGGCCGGCAAAGATCACCACGCCCGACACCGCGATCAGCAAGAGCGCCGCGAACATCCGCGGGATGTTCAGCCGGTAGCCGGCCTCGAGGATGCGGAAGGCCAGCCCCGACCCGATGCCCCCCGTGCCCGCCACATATTCGGCCACCAC
>JACXUX010000073.1 GCA_014763725.1 Rhodobacterales bacterium | reverse complement strand
CCCGGCCCTCGGCATCGCGCCCGACGATCTCGTAACAGCCGTCGTCGATCTTGATCCGGCGCACGGTCCAGCCGCGCGCCTCGGCCATCTGGGTGACGGCCGCACGCGGCTGCCAGTTCGCCATCGGCACGAAGCAGTCGTCATCGGCCCCGGCCGGCCCCGCCGCGGCCAGAAGCGCGACGGTCGGAATTGTCAGCGATTTCCACATGGGCCACACTCCCGCCTAGGATCAGCTTCGGACCGTTGTATGGACGCCGAACCTGACGCCAGGCTGAAGGCCCGGGCCACGGCCCGTCAGCTTGGCGTCAGCGCGGCGGGTCACACCACGGGGGGTGGCAGCAAGGGACACGGGCGGCACATGCGCATTCTGCTGATCGAGGACGACACGGTTCTGGGCGCGGCCGTGCGCGACCAGGTCGCGGCCGACGGGCATTCCCCGGATTGGGTGACGCGGCTGGACCAGGCCGCCGATGCCATCGCCGGGGCGTCCTATGACCTGATCCTGCTGGACCTGATGCTGCCCGACGGGCGCGGCATCGGCTTTCTGAAGACCCTGCGCGCCCGGGGCGACGTGACCCCCGTCATCATCCTGACCGCGCTGGACCAGGTGTCGGACCGGATCGAGGGGCTGAACGCGGGCGCGGACGACTACATGGTCAAGCCCTTCGACCTGGCCGAACTGTCGGCGCGCATCGGGTCGGTCGCGCGGCGCTACAGCGGCAACCCCAACCCGATCATCACCCATGGCGCGCTGGACATCGACCTGGCCGCGCGCAGCATCCACCGCGACGGCCGCCCGGTGCCGCTGACCGCGCGCGAATGGGCCCTGTTCGAGGCGTTCCTGGCGCGGCCCGGGCAGCTTCTGTCGAAGGCGCATCTGGAGGACAAGCTTTATGCCTTCGGGGCCGAGATCGAAAGCAACACGATCGAGGTGCATGTCAGCCGGCTGCGCAAGAAGCTGGGCCCCACCGTGATCGAGACGGAACGCGGGCTGGGTTACCGGCTGGGCCCGGCATGAGGGCACCGCGCAGCCTTCAGGCCCGGCTGGGCCTTGGCATCGGCCTTCTGCTGGCGGTGCTGTGGATCGCGGCCGCGTCGCTGACCGCCGTGGTCCTGCGCCGCGAAATGGACGAGGTGTTCGATTCCGCCCTGGCCGAAACCGCGCAACGGCTGATGCCGCTGGCGGTGCTGGACATCGTCGGGCGCGAAGAGACCGGCATCACCCAGCGCCTGGGTGCGATCCGCGACCATGACGAGCTGTTCACCTATGTCGTGCGCGACCCGGCGGGGCGGATCCTGCTGCAATCCCATGCCGCCGATCCGGCCGATTTTCCGCCCTTCGAGGACCGCGGGTTTTCCCAGACCGCGACGCACCGGCTGTACAGCGAATCCGCGCTGAGCGACAGCATCCGGCTGACCGTAGCCGAACCCCTGGCGCATCGGGCCTCGGTGGCGCGGGAATTGCAGATGGGGCTGGGCCTGCCGCTGTTTCTGGTGACCATGGCCAGCCAGAACCTGCCCGGCTTTGCCACGCTGCGCGCGGCGGGATATGAGCCGCCCGTCGGCCCCGCCCTGCGGGTGACGGGGGGGCTGTCGGTCGTCTCGGCCCTGTTCGGGGCGCATCCGGTCAGCATGGCCGCGATCACGGCGGCGATCTGCCTGGGCCCCGATGTCCACCCCGACCCGGCCCGGCGCTGGCGGGTGGGGCTGGCCGTGGCGGGGCTGGATCGCACGGCCGGGGCCTGGCGCGGCAAATTCCTGTGAAGGAATTTGCCCGTTTCCTTGCAAGGAAACGGGCGTCGCGCGCGCCGCAGGCCGCGCCCCTTTCCCCGCCGGCCGCAGCCGCCTATAACGGCGCCGTCCGCACAGGAGGCCCCGATGCGCAGCGCCACGATCACCCGCACCACTGCCGAGACCGACATCACCGTCACGGTCAACCTGGACGGCACCGGCGCGCGCGACATCCGCACCGGTGTGGGCTTCTTCGACCACATGCTGGACCAGCTGGCGCGCCACAGCCTGATCGACATCACCCTGACCGCCCGCGGCGACCTGCACATCGACGACCACCACACGGTCGAGGATTGCGGCATCGCGCTGGGCCAGGCGCTGGCCCGCGCGCTGGGCGACAAGCGCGGCATCCGCCGCTATGCCGATTGCGCGCTGGCGATGGACGACGCCCAGATCCAGTGCGCGCTGGACCTGTCGGGCCGGCCCTATCTGGTCTGGACGCTGGCCTTCCCCACGGCGAAGATCGGCAGCTTCGACACCGAACTGGTGCGCGAATTCTTTCAGGCGCTGTCGACCCATGCCGGCATCACCCTGCATCTGGACCAGCGCCACGGGCTGAACAGCCACCACATCGCCGAGGCCGCCTTCAAGGCCGTGGCCCGCGCCCTGCGCACCGCGGTCGAGGTCGATCCGCGCCAGGCCGGGGCCATCCCCTCGACCAAGGGGGCGCTGTGATGACGACGGTCCTGGTCGATTACGAAAGCGGCAACCTGCATTCCGCCGAAAAGGCGTTCCAGCGCATGGCCGCCGAAACCGGGGCGGGGGCGGTCGTCGTGTCCAACCGGCCCGAGGATGTGGCCGCGGCCGACCGCATCGTGCTGCCGGGCGACGGCGCCTATCCGGCCTGCCGGCGGGCGCTGCTGGCGCAGGACGGGCTGCACGAGGCCATCGTGCAGGCGGTGACGGGCCGCGGCGTGCCCTTTCTGGGCATCTGCATCGGCATGCAGATGCTGGCCGACCGCGGGCTGGAATACGAATCCACCCCCGGCTTCGGCTGGATCGGGGGCGAGGTCGTGCGCATCACCCCCGCCGACCCCGCGCTGAAGGTGCCGCACATGGGCTGGAACGATCTGGTGATCGACCGCCCCCATCCGGTGCTGGCGGGCATTGCGACCGGCGATCACGCCTATTTCGTGCACTCCTATCATTTCCGCGTGGTCGACCCGGCCGACCTGCTGGCCCATGCCGACTATGGCGGCCCGATCACCGCCATCGTCGGCCGCGGCAATGTCGTGGGCACCCAGTTCCACCCGGAAAAGAGCCAGGCCACCGGCCTGCGGCTGATCGCCAACTTCCTGCGCTGGCGGCCCTGAGAGGGTCTTTCTCTAATCAGCCCCCGCTGGCACCCTGTCCTGACGTTTGGGGCGAGGGTGCGATGCGTGTCTGGGTAATGGCGGGCCTGATGGCCCTGATGCCGGTGGCGGGGATGGCCAAGGACCTGACGGGGGCGGAAATCAAGGCCCTGCTGTCGGGCAAGACCGGCACCTGGCAGACGGCCGATGGCAAGATCAAGGGCACGAACGCCTGGGGCAAGAACGGCGTGGCCAAGGTCACCGGCAACTTCGGCAAGTTCACCGAGGACACCGGCACCTGGCGGATCGACGGCAACCAATACTGCGCCAAGTGGACGAAGATCCGCGACGGCAAGGAACTGTGCAATCCCGTCGAGGTCGTGGGCAAGAACCGCTACAGGGTCGGCAACTCGCTGTTCTCGGTCAATCCCTGACGCCCCCCTTGCCTTTCGTCGCGGCAGGCGGCATGGCGGAGCATGCTTTCCTATCAGCATCTCTATCATGCCGGAAACCTGGCCGACGTGCACAAGCACGCGCTGCTGGCCTGGGTGCTGGACTATCTGACGCAGAAGGACAAGCCGCTGTCCTATGTCGAGACCCACGCGGGCCGGGGGCTTTACGACCTGGCCGCGCCCGAGGCGGTCAAGACGGCCGAGGCCGCGGCAGGCATCGGCCGGCTGGCGGCGCGCTTTGCCCCCGACCACCCCTATGCCCGGACGCTGGCGCAGGTGCGGGCGCGCTGGGGGGCGGCGGCCTATCCCGGATCGCCCCTGATCGCGGCGCTGGCGCTGCGGCGGGGCGATGCGATGCACCTGGCCGAACTGCATCCGCAGGAACATGCCGCGCTGGTAGCGGCGCTGGGCCCCTTTGGCGCCGACATCCGGCGCGAGGACGGCTATCGCATGGCCGAGGCGCTGTGCCCGCCCACCCCGCGGCGCGGGCTGATGCTGGTCGATCCGCCCTATGAGCTGCGCAGCGAATACGACGCGATCGCGCCGTTCCTGACCCGCATCCACCGGCGCTGGAACGTGGGCGTGCTGATGCTGTGGTATCCGGTGCTCAGCCACGGCGCGCAGCTGCCCATGGTGGCGGCGATGCGCGCGGCCTTTCCGGATGCGCTGCACCACGAACTGACCTTCCCCCCGATCCGGCCCGGCCACCGGATGACGGGCACCGGCCTCTTCGTCGTCAACCCGCCTTGGGGCCTCGCGCAAGAGGCCGCGCGCCTGGCCGCGCTGTTTTCCGCCCCCGACACACCCTGACAAAGGAACGCGCCATGCCCCGGGCCTACTGGATCGCCCATGTCGACGTGCACGACCCCCGGGCCTATGAGGCCTATCGCCAGGCCAATGCCGCGGCCTTCGCGAAATACGGCGCGCGGTTCCTGGTCCGCGGCGGGCCGCAGGAGGTGGTCGAAGGCACCGCCCGCGCCCGCAGCGTGGTGATCGAATTCGCCGATCTGGCCACCGCGCAGGCCTGCTATCACAGCCCGGAATATCAGGCTGCGCTGGCGCTGCGTCGGCCGGTCAGCGATGCCGATGTGGTGATCGTCCAGGGTTACGGCGACTGACGCGGTTGGCAGGCCGCCCCGCGGCCGCTATACCCGGGCCATGTTCGATGCGCTCCTCCGCCGCCTGATGGCCCCCGCCCCCGATCGTCTGCCCGACCCCGAGGCGCAGCTGGCGCTGGCGGCGCTGATGGTGCGGCTGGCGCGCGCCGACGGCCAGTATTCCAATGCCGAATCCGCCCGCATCGACCGCGTGCTGGCCGCGCGTTACGCCCTGGGCCCGTTCGAGGCCGCGCGCCTGCGCGCCCGGGCCGAGGTGCTGGAGGCCGAGGCCCCCGACACCGTCCGCTTTACCCGCGCGATCAAGGACGCCGTCCCGCATGAGGACCGGCTGTCGCTGATGACCGCGCTGTGGACCGTGGCGCTGTCCGATGGCGGGCGCGACGCGCAGGAAGACGCGCTGATGCGGCTGGTGGCGAACCTGCTGGGCGTGGCCGACCGCGATTCGGCCCTGGCGCGCCAGCGCGCGGCCCAGGCGTGATCGCCAGCCTGCCGATGTATGACCGGCCCGAGATGGCCGGCGCGACCGACCGGTTCTGGGCGCTGATCCGCGACCGGCTGCGCGCGGCGGGCCATCCCGCGCCGGACGCGCTGACCCGCCTGGGCCGGATCGAGGATCACTGGACCGCCCCCGACCTGATCCTGTCGCAGACCTGCGGCCTGCCCTATCGCACCGGGCTGCACGGCCGCGTCACGCTGGTGGGCACGCCGGACTATGCGCTGGCGGGCTGCCGGCCGGGCCATTACCGCAGCATCCTGGTCGCCCGGCTGGACGACAGCCGCAACGGCCTGGCCGCCTTTCAGGACGCGCCGCTGGCCTATAACGACCCGGGCAGCCAGTCGGGCTGGGCGGCGCTGGCCAATCACGCGGCCGAGCTGGGCCTGCGGCTGACGCCGGTGCTGCGGACGGGGTCGCATGCGGCCTCGGCCCGGGCGGTGGCGGCGGGCACGGTGGACTGGGCCGCGATCGACGCCATGACCTGGCGCCTGCTGCAACGGTGGGAGCGCTGCACCGCCTCGCTGCGGGTGATCGGCGCCACGCCCCCCACGCCGGGCCTGCCGCTGATCGCGGGGCCCGGGGCCGATGCCGGGGCGCTGCGCGCGGCCATCCGCGGCGCGATTGCGGCGCTGGCGCCGCTGGACCGGGCGGCCCTGGGCCTGGCCGGTCTGGTCGAGATTCCGGCCGGGGCCTATCTGGCCGTGCCCGTCCCGCCCCCGCCCCGGCCGGTTCTGCCCTGAAAGCGGGCAGTTCGCCCGCAGCGCGCCCCGCGACAGGCAGAAAGGGCGTTGCAAAGCGGCAAAAGCTCTGCCCTACTCACCCGGCCGACCCTGGGGAGCCCAAGCCAAGTGCCAGCCGCCACTGCAGCCGACACGCCCGTGATCGAAATCCGCAATCTGCACAAGGCCTATGGTCGGTTCGAGGTGCTGAAGGGCGTCGACCTGGTCGCGCGCCGCGGCACCGTCGTGTCGATGATCGGGTCGTCCGGGTCGGGCAAGTCGACGCTGCTGCGCTGCTGCAACCTGCTCGAGGACAGCCAGCAGGGCGAGGTGATCTTCGAGGGCGACCCCGTCCGCTGGAAGGGCGAGGGGATGTCGCGCCACCCCGCCGACCGCGATCAGGTGATCCGCATCCGCACCAACCTGTCGATGGTGTTCCAGCAGTTCAACCTGTGGTCGCACATGACCGTGCTGCAGAACGTGATGGAGGCGCCGGTGACGGTGCTGAAACGCGACCCGCGCGAGGTCGAGGACAAGGCCCGCGCCTATCTGGCCAAGGTGGGCATCGCCGACAAGGCCGAGGCCTGGCCCGCCCAGCTGTCGGGCGGCCAGCAGCAGCGCGCGGCCATCGCGCGGGCGCTGTGCATGGAACCGCGGGCGCTGTTGTTCGACGAACCGACCAGTGCGCTCGACCCCGAGCTGCAGCAGGAGGTCGTCCGCGTCATCAAGGACCTGGCGGCCGAACACCGCACGATGATCCTGGTCACGCATGACATGAAACTGGCCGCCGACGTGTCCGACCACGTCGTGTTCCTGCACAAGGGCCGGATCGAGGAAGAGGGCCCGCCCGACCGGCTGTTCGGCGACCCGCAGACCGAACGGCTGCGCGGCTTCCTTTCCGCCGGCGGCTAGGCCAGAATTCATCCACCCCCGGGCGCCAAGGCCCGGGTCCGACAACCAGAAACGGGGAGCTTACGATGAAAAGACTGATCCTGGGGACCGCGATCCTGGCCCTTTCGGCCGGGGTGTCGCTGGCGCAGACGGTGCGCATGGGCACCGAGGGCGCCTACCCTCCCTACAACTTCATCAATGACAAGGGCGAGGTCGACGGCTTCGAACGCGAACTGGGCGACAAGCTGTGCGAAATGGCGGGCCTGACCTGCGAATGGGTGACCACGGCCTGGGATTCGATCATCCCCAACCTGCAGTCGGGCAACTACGACACCATCATCGCCGGCATGAGCATCACCGAAGAGCGTGAGCAGGTCGTCGACTTCACCCAGAACTACTTCCCGCCGGCGGCCAGCGCCTATATGGCGCTGAAGGCCGATGCCGACATCAAGGGCGGCGTGGTCGCGGCCCAGACCGGCACGATCCAGGCGGGCTATGTGGCCGAATCGGGCGCGACGCTGCTGGAATTCGCCACGCCCGACGAAACCGTGGCCGCCGTCCGCAACGGCGAGGCCGATGCCGTCTTCGCCGACAAGGACTTCCTGGCGCCGGTGGTGGCGGAATCGGGCGGCCAGTTCGTCTGGGCGGGCGAGGATGTGCAGCTGGGCGGCGGCGTCGGCATGGCGCTGCGCGAGAGCGACGACGAGCTGCGCGCCAAGTTCGACGCGGGCATCGCCGCGATGAAGGCCGACGGGTCGCTGAACGAGCTGATCCGCAAGTGGTTCGGCGCCGACGCCGCCACGTTCTGATGCGAAAGGAGGCCCCCGCGCGCACCGCGGGGGCCCGCCGCCATGCTGGACTGCGCTGATCCCAAGGCCCTGGAAGGCCTGCACTGGACGCTGTGCTACCTGACCACGGGCAAGCACCTGGATTTCTATTGGTCCTTCGGCACGGTGCTGGTGCTGCTGGCGGTGACGGCGCCGGTGGCGCTGGCCTTCGGCTTTGCCGGCGCCATGGCCGCGCGCAGCCCGGTGTTGCCGGTGCGGATGCTGGGCAAGGGCTATACGGCCATGGTCCGCGGCGTGCCCGACATCGTGTTCTTCCTGTTCTTCGTGATCGCGCTGGACCAGGGGATCGAATGGCTGGTGCATCAGGTGCGCTGCCCCGACTGGACCGACCCCATCCGCAACGGGCTGGAATTCCGCGTCTGCCCCCAGGCCAAGGTGCCCCCGGGCACGGCGCCGCAGGCGGTCCACCAGATCTATGGCTTCGTGCTGGCGGTGGTGACCTTTGCCATCGTCTTCGGCGCATTTGCCGCCAACGTCCTGTATGGCGCGATGCAGGCCGTGCCGCGGGCGCAGCTGGAAACGGCCGAGGCCTATGGCATGACGGCCCCGCAGGTCTTTCGCCGGGTGCTGGTGCCGCAGATGTGGCTCTATGCGCTGCCCGGTCTGGGCAACCTGTGGCTGATCCTGATCAAGGCCACGCCGCTGTTGTTCCTGCTGGGGGTGCAGGACATCGTCTACTGGGCGCGCGAGCTGGGCGGGGCCAAGACGCAGGCCTATGACTATCCCCACCCCGACTGGCGGCTGTGGTATTTCCTGGGTCTGATGGTCTTCTATCTTGCGATGACCCGCGGGTCCGAGGTGCTGATCGCGCGCCTGTCGGCGCGGCTGAACCGCGGCCAGGCCACGATGGCGGGCGAGGCGATGCGAAAGGCCGCGGCATGAGCTGCCTTCAGACCATCGCCGACTATGGGCTGCGCAGTCTGGGCATAGGCGAACGGCTGCTGCCCCGGGCCGACTTCACCCTGTGCCAGCAGGTCACGCTGATCGGGTCGGGGCTGATCTGGAACATCTATTTCGGCGTGCTGGCGCTGGCGGCGGGGTTCTTCCTGGCCAATGCGCTGGCCCTGGCGAAAGAGGCGCGCACCCCCTGGCTGCGCAAGCCCGCGGAATGGTTCGTCTTCGTCTTTCGCGGCAGCCCGCTGTTCATCCAGTTCTTCCTGGCGTATGAGGCGCTGGTGCTGCTGCCGCGCGCGGGCATCGAGATGTTCGGCCTGACGGTGCAGACATCCTGGCTGTCGCGCGCCTGGGCGGGGGCGCTGATCGTGCTGTTCCTGAACACCGCCGCCTATTCGGCCGAGATCTTTCACGGTGCGCTGCGGTCGGTGCCCAAGGGCGATCTCGAGGCCGCCGATGCCTATGGCCTGACCGGCTGGGCGCGGTTCCGCCGCATCCTGTGGCCCACCATGCTGCGGCTGGCCTGGCCCGCCTATACGAACGAGGCGATCTTCCTGTTCCACGCCACGACGCTGGTGTTCTTTTCCGGCTTTCCGGCGTTCCAGCAGCGGGGCGATGCGCTCTATTACGCCAACTACTTTGCCGACAAGACCTTCAACCCCTTTGTTCCCTACCCGATCGTGGCCGGATATTTCATCCTGCTGACCTTCCTTCTGATCTGGCTGTTCGGGCGCGCGAACCGGCGACTGAACCGGCATCTGCCGGGGGCTGCGCCGAACATGCGGCTGCGACCGCAGATCATCAGGTGAGGACATGAAGAACTGGCTACGAAAGCACCCCGAGGTGCGCACGATCCGCGTGGCAGCGGCCGATCTGAACGGCCAGGCGCGCGGCAAGCGGATCCCGGCGCGCTTTGCCGACAAGGTGGTCGAGGACGGGACACGCTTTCCCTTCTCGGTGCTGAACCTCGACATCTGGGGCGAGGACATCGACGACAGCCCGCTGGTGTTCGAACAGGGCGATGCCGATGGCGTGCTGAGGCCCACCGAACGCGGCTTCATGCCGATGCCCTGGCTCGAGGCGCCGACCGCGCTGCTGCCGATCTGGATGTTCCGCGAGGACGGCCGCCCCTATGAGGGCGACCCCCGCCATGCCCTGCGCGCCGTGGTCGACCGGTTCCGCGCCCGCGGACTGACCCCCGTGGTCGCGATGGAGCTGGAATTCTTCCTGATCGACGACAGCGGCAAGACGCTGCAGGTGCCGCCCAGCCCGCGGTCGGGCAAGCGGCGCAAGGCGGCCGAGACGCTGTCGATCCGGGCGCTGGACGCCTTCGACACCTTCTTCACCGACCTTTACGACGCCTGTGAGGCGATGGACATTCCCGCCGACACCTCGACCAGCGAAACGGGCCTGGGCCAGTTCGAGGTGAACCTGATGCACGGCGACGATGCGCTGCGGTCGGCCGACGACGCCTGGCTGTTCAAGATGCTGGTCAAGGGCCTGGCCCGGCGGCACGGCTTTGCCGCCAGCTTCATGGCCAAGCCCTATCTGGAATATTCCGGGTCGGGCCTGCACACCCATTTCAGCGTGATCGACGCCGAGGGGCGCAACGTCTTTTCCGACGGCGGGCACGAAGGATCGCAGATGCTGCGCCATGCGGTGGCCGGCTGCCTGAAGGCTATGCAGGATTCCACGCTGATCTTCGCCCCCCATGCCAACAGCTTCGACCGGCTGGTGCCGGATGCGCATGCGCCCACCGCCGTCGCCTGGGGCTATGAAAACCGCACCACCGCGATCCGCATCCCGGCGGGCAAGCCGGGCGCGCGGCGGATCGAGCACCGCGTCGCGGGCGGCGACGTGAACCCCTATCTGATGCTGGCCGCGATCCTGGGGGCCGCGCTGATGGGGATCGAGGAAAAGGTCGAACCCCCGCCGCCGGTGCAGGGCAATGCCTATGCGCTGAACCTGCCCCAGATCCCCACCACCTGGGCCGATGCGATCGACGCCTTCGAGGCGTCCGAGGTCATGCCCCGCTTCCTGCCGCGCGAACTGATCCGCAACTATGTGCTGACCAAGCGGCAGGAGGCGCATTACATGGCCGACCTGACGCGCGAGGAACAGGTCGAGATCTACCTCGACACCGTCTGACCGCCCCGCCCGGCCCGCGATGCGGAACGGGAGAAAG